>DASTPT010000124.1:0-13769 GCA_035762085.1 Actinomycetota bacterium
GAGCCCACCGTGTTCGTCACGGCGATCACGCGCGAGCCCTGGCGCTTCGCGTGGCGCGCCGCCTCGAGCGTGTCGATCGTCTCGCCGGACTGCGACACCGCCAGCGTGAGCGTGTCCGGCCCGAGCACCGGGTCCCGGTACCGGAACTCGCTCGCGATCTCGATCTCGACCGGCAGGCGCGTCCAGTGCTCGATCGCGTACTTCGCGACGAGCCCCGAGTGGAACGCCGTGCCGCACGCGACGACGAACACCTTGCCGACCTCGCGCAGGACGTCCGCCGGCACCTTCAGCTCGTCGAGCGCGAGCATCCCGCGATCGTCCACCCGACCGACGAGCGTGTCGCGGATCGCCGACGGCTGCTCGTGGATCTCCTTCAGCATGAAGTCGTCGAAGCCGCCCTTCTGCGCCCGCGCGACGTCCCAGTCGACGACGATCGGCGTGGCCTCGACGGGGTTCCCCTGCAGGTCGGTCACCACCACGCCGTCGCACGTGACGTCGACGACCTGCCCCTCCTCGACGGGGAGCACCGTCGTCGTCCGCGAGAGCACGGCCGGGATGTCGGAGGCGAGCAGCGTCTCGCCCTGCCCGAGGCCCACCACGAGGGGCGAGGACACCTTCACGCCGACGATGCGCTCCGGGTCGTCGATCGAGCAGACGACGAGCGCGTACGCGCCCTCGAGCTCGCGCACGGTCGAGCGCACGGCGTCGGCCAGGTCGCCGTCCATCCGCTCCTCGATCATGTGGGCGACGACCTCGGTGTCGGTCTCGGAGCCGAGCCGATGACCGCGCTTCTCGAGCCCCGCCCGAAGCTCCCGGAAGTTCTCGATGATGCCGTTGTGGATCACGGCGATGCGGCCCTCGCAATCGAGGTGTGGGTGCGCGTTACGGTCGCTCGGCTCGCCGTGGGTGGCCCAGCGGGTGTGACCCATCCCGACGTTGCCGGGTGGCGCCCCCCGCTCCCCGAGCTCGCGCTCGAGCTCGCCGAGCTTGCCGGCCTTCTTCACGACCGCGATCCGCCCGTCGAGCAGCGCGACGCCGGCCGAGTCGTAGCCCCGATATTCCAGACGCCGCAGCCCCTCCAGGATGATGGGGAGCGCCTCGTCCGGCCCGACGTAGCCGACGATGCCGCACATGGGGGTTCGAGCCTAGCAGGGACCCCTCGTTAGGGCTTCGGAGCCCGGCCGGGCGCTCGGCCGGTCAGCACGTAGGTCTCGAGCGCGCCCTTCCCCTTCACGGAGACCGTCCACGGACCTTCGAACCGGTATCGCCCGACGAGCCGCTGGAACGTCGACGTGGTCACCCGGATCTCACCCGGGGCGGCGTGCGTCTGCATCCTGCTCGCGGTGTTCACCGTGTCGCCCCACAGGTCGTAGCTGAACTTGTGCATCCCGATGACGCCGGCGACCACGGGACCGGTGTCGATCCCGATCCGGAGCTCGCACGGCCACCCGTGCTCTCGTCCCAACGACCGCGCCTCTTCCAGGAGCGCGAGACCCGTCTCCGCGACGCGCTCGGCGTGGTCGGGCTGCCGGATCGGAACACCGCTCACCGCCATGTAGCAGTCCCCGATCGTCTTGATCTTCTCCAAGCCGTAGCGGGCGACGACCATGTCGAACCGGGTGAACAGGACGTTCAGGAGGTACATCAGGTCGTGCGGCCGCTGGGTCTGCGCGAACGGGGTGAAGTCCACGAGATCGGCGAACATCACCGTCGCCTCCTCGAACCCTTCGGCTACGTCCCACCCGCGCTTCAGACGCTCGGCGACCGAGCCGGGCAGGATGTTGTGGAGCAGGAGCTCCGATCGTTCGCGCTCGCGGATCGTCGCGAGCTCCTGGACGAACCCCCTCCTGCTCCCGGCTTCCATCAGGTACGCGCCGATCATCCCCGCGACGTTCACGGCTGCGAGGAGGGCCATGATCACCGAGAAGTCGATCGCCGTCTCCGTGCTCGACCAGACGCCGTGGTCGAACCCCACGGTGAACGTCGCGAGCCAGATCGCCCACCCCGCGGCGGTCGCGTACCAGAACCGGAGGCGCGGCGCCGCGTACGCGAACGCGGTGATCGGTGCGACGCCGAAGAGGTAGAGGTGATGGCCGATCTCGTCGGGTCCGATGACGATCTCCATCGCGACGACCAGCGCGCCGAAGACGAAGACGGCCACCGCCGTCATCGGCTGCATCAGTCGAGGGAACACGGAGGTGTAGGAGAGGAGGAGGACGGCGACCGCGGGCGGGATGCCGAGCACGAACCGGAGCAGCCATACGTCGCCGAGCGAACGCGTCGTGGCGAGCACGTCGACGAGTCCGAACGCCGCGAACGTGGCGATCCCGACCATGAAGGCGACGCGGTTCGTCGAGCGCCAACGCTCCGCGTAGTCCGCGCGGAACGCGCGCTCGACGTCGTCCGGGAACCGGAGCCCGTGGCCGGCGATCAGCCGCTCGAGGTCGCCGGGGGGATCACGAGCGACGCCGGAGCCTTCCACGCAGCACCACGCTCCTCCGTGCCCGGGGACGTTGAGGCACCGGCAGGTGCAGCAGGAGGGTCGAAAGCCCTACGGGATGGGGGCCGGCGCGACCGCTCGGCCGCGGACGGCTCAGGCGAGCGCGCGCGCCACCACCTCGGCGAGCGCCGTCGCGAGCGCCCGCGCCAGGCGCTCGGTCTCGGCCTCGACCATCACGCGCACGAGCGGCTCCGTGCCCGAGGCGCGCACGAGCACGCGGCCCGCGCCGGCGAGTTTCGCCTCGGCCTCGCGCACGGCGTCTTGGATCTCGGTCGCCTCGCGCAGGCGCTCCTTGTGGGCGACCTGCACGTTCTCGAGCACCTGGGGGAACCGCCGCATCGCCGCCGCCAGCTCGGCGATCGTCACGCCCCTGCGCCTGGCGAGCGAGAGGAACCTCACGGCCGTGAGGATCCCGTCGCCGGTCGTGGCGTGCTCGGAGAAGATCACGTGCCCGGACTGCTCCCCGCCGAGCGCCGCGTCCCGCGCGAGCATCTCCTCGAGGACGTAGCGGTCCCCCACCTTCGCCTCGACGACCTCGATGCCGTGCTCGGCCATCGCGCGGCGGAACCCCATGTTCGCCATCGCCGTCGTGACGACCACCCGACCCGGCAGCCGCCCCTCCTCGTCGAGGGCGATCGCGCACGCGGCCAGCACCTGGTCGCCGTCGACGATCCGCCCGTCGGCGTCGGCGAACAGCGCTCGGTCCGCGTCGCCGTCGTGCGCGATGCCGACGTCGGCGCCCAGCTCCCTCACCGCGGCGGCCACGACCGAGGGGTGGAGCGCGCCGCACCCCACGTTGATGTTCGTCCCGTCCGGCCGGTCGTGGATCGGGGTGACGTCGGCGCCCAGGCGCCGCAGGACCTCGGGCGCGAAGGCGGACGCGGCGCCGTTCGCGCAGTCGACGACCACCTTCAGCCCGTCCAGGCGCGCCTCGGCCGCCTTCGCGACGTGGTCCAGGTAGTGGCGCACGCCGTCGGGCATCGGGACGACCCGGCCGGCCTCGGGGGCGGCAGCCGGCCCGCGCCGCATCTCGGCCTCGATCTCGTTCTCGAGATCGTCCGAGAGCTTGAACCCGAACGGCCCGAAGAACTTGATCCCGTTGTCCTCGGGCGGGTTGTGCGAGGCGCTGATCACCACCCCGGCCGCCGCCTCGACGTCGGTGGTGAGGAACGCCACGGCCGGCGTCGGCTGCACCCCGGCCAGGATCACGTCGGCGCCGGCCGCGCGGATGCCCTCGGCCAGGGCGTGTTCGAGCGGCTCGCCGGAGGCGCGCGTGTCGCGCCCGATCACGAGCGTCCGGCGGTTGGGCTCGTAGCGCGAGAGCACGGCCACGGCCGCCCTCCCGAGCTCGAACGCCAGTTCGTCGGTCAGATCGCGGCCGTAGACGCCGCGCACGCCGTCGGTCCCGAAGAGCCTGCCCATCGCCGCCAAGGCTACCTACCCGAAGGTCCCGCCGACCCGGGGCCGAGCGCCCTCGGCCGGGCCCGCCCCGCGGGCCGAGACTGGCCTCGTGGAACGATCAACGATCCTTGACCGGTCGGACGCAGGGACGGCCCGCCGCTTCGGCGCCCTGGCCGACCCCGCCCGCCTGCGGATCCTCGGGCTCCTGGGCGCCGAGCCCAGATGCGTCTGCGACCTCCGCGACGACCTGGGGATGGCGTCGAACCTGCTCTCCTACCACCTGCGGATCCTGCGCGAGGCCGGGTTCGTGCGAGGCGAGCGCCACGGCCGGCGCACCGAGTACCGGCTCGAACCCGGCGCCGTCGAGGCGACGGCGACCGACCTGACCGGCATCGCCGGGGTCGCGCCGTGAGCGCCGCCACCCAGACGCACGAGCGGACGCAGCGGGACACCCGGCTGTGGCTCGGCCTCACCGGCGCGGCGTTGCTCTGGTGGGCGCTCTACCGGGTGAACGGGCCGTTCTGGAACTGGCTGCTGTTCGACGCGGTCGGCCTGGATCCGGACGCGCGCCTCGGCGAGTCGATCCGCTTCTTCCTGTTCGACACGACGAAGATCCTGTTGCTGCTGACCGGGATCATCTTCGTGGTCACGATCCTGCGCTCGTTCATGAGCGTCGAGCGCACGCGCGCGCTCCTCGGCGGGCGGCGGGAGGGCCTGGCGAACCTCGCGGCCGCGACCCTCGGGATCGCCACCCCGTTCTGCTCCTGCAGCGCGGTGCCGGCGTTCATCGGGTTCGTGGCGGCCGGCGTGCCGATCGGCGTGACGCTCTCGTTCCTGATCGCGAGCCCGCTCGTGAACGAGGTCGCCGTGGTGCTGCTGTTCGGGATGTTCGGGTGGGAGATCGCCCTGCTCTACATGGTCGCCGGCGTCCTGATCGCGACCGTCGCCGGCTTCGTCCTGGGTCGGCTCCACGCCGAGCGCTGGGTCGAGCCGTTCGTGTTCGAGGCGGGGGCCGTGCCCGGCGCCGGCGAGGGGATGCGTCCCACGATGCGGATGCGGGTCGAGGTCGCCCGCGAGGAGGTCGGCAAGATCGTCCGCAAGGTGCTGCCGTTCCTGCTGGTCGGGATCGGGCTCGGCGCCGTGATCCACGGCTGGCTGCCCGAGGACTTCTTCGTGCGCTACGCCGGCTCGGACAACCCGCTCGCCGTGCCGTTCGCGGTGCTGCTCGGCATCCCGCTGTACTCGAACGCGGCCGGGGTCCTGCCGCTCGTCGAGGCCCTGTACGCGAAGGGCCTGGCGATGGGGACGCTGCTCGCGTTCATGATGGCCGTCGTCGCGCTCTCGCTGCCCGAGATGGTCCTGCTCCGTCGGGTGCTGAAGCCGAAGCTGATCGGCATGTTCATCGCCGTCGTGGCCGTCGGCATCCTGATCGTCGGCTACCTGTTCAACGCCGTGCTCTGAAGGAGGACATCGCATGACCACCCAGATCCGCGTGCTCGGCCCGGGATGCTCCCGCTGCCAGAAGCTCTACGAGAACGCCGCCCAGGCGGTGGCCGAGATCGGCATGGACGCCCACGTCGAGAAGGTCGACGACATCGCCGAGATCGTCCGCCGCGGCATCCTGGCCACGCCCGCGCTGGTCGTGGACGAGGAACTGGTGCTCGCCGGCCACGTCGCGAGCATCCCCACCCTCCGCGAGGTCCTCGCCGAGCGCCGGTAGCGTCCGACCGCCGTCGTGAGCGAGACGGTCGTCCTCGTCCTCGGGCTGCTGATCCTGAGCATCGTCTCGGGGATGCTCGGGCTGGGCGTCGCCTTCGCGGCGGTCCCCTTCCTGTCGCTGTTCCTCACGGACCTCGTGCACGAGGTCCAGCCCCTCAGCCTGCTGCTGAACGGGGTCACCGCGGCGTTCGCGGCCTGGGGGTTCGCGAGGAGCGGACTCATCGATTGGCGCAAAGCCGTGACCCTCGCCGCCGTGACCACGCTGTTCGCCCCCATCGGTTCGTGGCTCGCCCAATCGACGCCGGCGAGCGTCATCTGGGTGGTCTACCTGCTCGCCGTCGGCTACCTCGCGTACCGGCTGTTCCGGCCGGTCAAGGAACGCCCGGGGCACGAGAACTTCCGGCTCGCGGTGCTGCTCGCGGCCCCGATCTCGATCCTGAGTGGGCTCCTCGGCATCGGACCGGGCTTCCTCCTGATGCCGACGTTGATCCTCGTCGGGTTCGAGACGAAGCGGGCCGCCGCGATCAACGCGTTCGCGGTCTTCCCGCCGTCGTTCTCGGCCTTGATCCCGCACCTGTCGACCGCGGTCTGGGACGTGAGCTTGACGATCTGGCTCCTCGTCGCGGGCGCGGTCGGCTCCTTCGCCGGAGCGCGGATCACCAGCCGCTGGGTGCCGAGCGCTCGTCTGAAGCAGGGCTTCGGCGTGCTGATCGTCCTCGCGAGCGCGTACAAGCTCGCGGTCGTCGTGTTCTGAACGGATCAGTGGCGGGAGGTCCTCCGCGAGCGGTGCGCGATCGTACCGCGTGCCTGCCCTTCCCTACCGCTCCGCAAGGAGGACGACGGCGCGGGCGAACTTATTGCATCGGAGCCGAGATGCAACATCTCACGGGTCCATCGCGTCCTTGCTGTGCGAAGGAGGTGGGGGACATGGCGAGTGTGGCAGCAGAGGGGGCTCCCGCCCGAGAGCTGGGGGCGAGCCTGCGGATCGGTTCGTGGCTGATGGGGATCGCCGCCGTGGGCTTCATCGGGTATGCCGTGATCTTCTTCGTGCGGAACTTCACCGACAGCTTCCTGGAGCTCGGCATCGGGCCCAACGAGGTCGACGTCGGGAAGCGGGAGATCCAGGCGTTCAGCCCACAGCTCTTCGAGTACGTGGGGCATCTCCACATCGCGGTCGCCGGCTTCATCGCGGCGACGGGCGTCGCGGCGCTGTTCCTCGTCGCGTTCGGCGTTCGGCGCGGCGAGCTCTGGGCGTGGGTGGGAGCCGTGGCCGCGCCGGTCCTCGGGCTGGCCGTCGCGCTGCCCGCGCACTACCCGAACAGCTTCGACACGCTGTTGCACCTGGGGCTGATCTACCTGGCCGTGGTGATCTTCGTCGCCGGCGCGATCGCATCGCTCGCGGCGATCGTGAGGACACGGAGGGGATGAACCATCGAGTGGGCCGTCGCCACACACGGCGGCGGCCCGCCGTGCCCGCGGAGTCTCGGTCGGTCAGTCGGCCGTCGTGAGCTCTGCTAGGAGGACGCGCACGCGGCGGTCGATCTCGTCGCGGATCGGACGGACCTCCTCGAGGCTCTTGCCCGCCGGGTCCGGCAGCTCCCAGTCCAGGTATCGCTTGCCCGGGTAGATCGGGCAGGCGTCCCCGCACCCCATCGTGACGACGACGTCCGCGGCCCGCACGTACTCGTCCATCAGCGGCTTGGGGAACTCCCTCGACAGGTCGAGGCCCAGCTCCTCCACCGCCGCGACGACGGACGGGTTGATCTCGTCCGCCGGGGTGCTCCCGGCGGAGCGCACGTGCACCCGCCCTCCGGCGTGGTGGTCGAGCAGCGCGGCCGCCATCTGGCTGCGGCCCGCGTTGTGGACACAGACGAACAGGACCTCGGGGACCTCGCTCATGGGGCGGCACCGTACCCGACGGACGTGAACGGGGTGTGAACGCTGGTCAGGGCTTCACCGCGCGGACGATCGCGCTGTGCATGCCGTCGGCGACCGCGTGCGTGGGCTGGACCTCGACCCGCGTGAAGCCGACGCGCGTGAGCTCGCGCTCGTACTCGGCGAACGACAGGGCCCCGGCGATGCAGCCGACGTAGTTCCCGCGCTCGGCTCGCTGCTCCGGCGTGAGCGAGTCCTCCGCGACGATGTCGCTGATCCCCAGGCGGCCGCCCGGCCGCAGCACGCGGAACATCTCGTCGAAGACCCTCGGCTTGTCGACCGACAGGTTGACCACGCAGTTCGAGATGATCACGTCGACCGAGTCGCGGGGCAGCGGCACCTCCTCGATGTAGCCGCGGAGGAACTCGACGTTCGTGACGCCGGCCTCCGCCGCGTTCTTCCGCGCGAGGTCGAGCATCTCGTCGGTCATGTCGAGGCCGTACGCCCTGCCGGTCGGCCCGACCCGCTTCGCGGACAGGATCACGTCGATGCCGCCGCCCGAGCCCAGGTCGAGGACGCTCTCGCCCTCGCGGAGCTCGGCGACCGCGATCGGGTTGCCGCAGCCCAGGCTGGCGAGCGCGGCGGCGTCCGGGACCTCCGCCAGCGTGGCGGGGTCGTAGGAGCTCGCGCCGGAGCCCTGGTCGGCGTCGCAGCACGCGACCGACGGCCCGCAGCACCCGCCGCCCGTGTCGAGCACGTTCAGCGCGACCCTCGCGTACGCGTCCCGGACCTCGTCCCGCAGCTCGCTCATCGTGTCGTCGCCTCCTCGAGTCGGAAGATCGTCGCCAGGCGCTCGAGCGCCCCACGATCGATCGCGTAGTAGGCCCACACGCCGCGCTGCTCGCGCGTCAGCAGGCCGGCCTGGACCAGCTTCTTCAGGTGGAAGCTCACGGTGGGCTGCGAGAGCCCGAGCTCCGGGGTGAGGTCGCACACGCAGGCCGGGCCGGGCGCGTTCGCCAAGAGGTTGACGATCCGCACGCGGTGCGGGTCGCCGAGCGCCTTGAACACCCTCGCGGTGGTCTCGGCCTCCTCCTCCGACATGCCCGTCGCGGCGAGCGGCGTGCAGCACGCCGCGGGCGCTGCCTCGAGGACCTCGAGCTCCCGCACCGTGGTCATCAGGCGAGCCCTCCCTCCACCGTTACATCGACGTTTCTCGATGCACTTTACCCGGAGACATCGACGGATGTCAATGCCTCGTCCCCGGTCGGCCTCGCGGCGCCGTGGGAGGATGGAGAACGTGAGCGAGGGGTTCGTCTACCTGACATCGATCGGCTCGGTCCCCGAGGCCGAGATCCAGCGCGCGCGGCTGGAGGCCGAGGGCATCCCGGTGATGACGAAGGGCGAGGCGGACGGCCCCTACCGCATGGGCCCCGTCCACCTGTGGGTGCCGGCCGTGCTCGAGGTCCAGGCGCGCCTGATCCTGGACACGCCGCTCGAGCCGATCTCGGACGAGGAGCTGACCGCGCTCGCCGAGGGCGCGCTCGACCTGGACGGGGCCGAGGACGGGGCCGCCGAAGGGGCCGAGGAGCCGAGCGGCGAGGAGCCCTGAGGGGCTACCGCTTCGAGTACTGCGGCGCCTTGCGGGCCTTCTTCAGCCCGTACTTGCGCCGCTCCTTCTCGCGAGCGTCCCGCGAGAGGTAGCCCTCCTTCTTGAGGGCGGGGCGGAGCTCGGGGTCGAGCTCGATCAGGGCGCGGGCGATGCCCAGTCGCAGGGCGCCGGCCTGCCCGTTCACGCCGCCGCCCTCGATCCGGGCGATGATGTCGAAGTCCTTGTCGCGGCCGGCGGTGCGCAGCGGCG
Source organism: Actinomycetota bacterium (assembly GCA_035762085.1). Taxonomy (GTDB): domain Bacteria; phylum Actinomycetota; class UBA4738; order UBA4738; family HRBIN12; genus HRBIN12. Next base: position 9,354 of record DASTPT010000124.1, read on the forward strand.
CCGAGACGATCATGCGATGGGCGCGCGTCGGGAAGTAGTCCTCGAGGGCACGGCCGTTCAGCTCGTAGTTGCCGGTGCCGGGGACCAGGCGGACCCGCGCGATGGCCTCCTTCCGACGCCCCGTCACGATCTGCGCCACTTACTCCTCCTTCTTCGTCCGGCGGGCCGTCGTCTTCTTCGCGGTCGAGGCCTTCGCCGTCGTCTTCTTCGCGGTGCTCTTCTTCGCGGTGCTCTTCTTGGCCGTGGTCTTCTTCGCCGTCGGGGCCTTCGCCGCGGGCTTCGCGGCCGGCTTGGCTGCCGAGCGCTTCGCGGTCGAGCGCTTCGCGGCGGGCGCCGTCGGCTCGGGCTTCGTCGCGGCCTTCGGCTCGCGGACCTTCGGCTCGGGCAGGCCGGTCCACGGCGGGACCTCGCCGAGCTTCAGCGGCTGGGGCCGCTGCGCCACGTGCGGGTGCTCGGGGCCCGGGTACACCTGCAGCTTCTTGGCCATCTGGCGGCCGAGGCGGTTCTTCGGGAGCATGCCCTTGATCGCCTTCTCGACCGCGTACTCCGGGCGGTCCGACAGCAGCCGCGTGTACTGGGTCGCCGTGAGCCCGCCCGGGTAGCCCGAGTGGCGGTAGGCGAACTTCTTGGCCTCCTTGCCCCCCGTGAGCCGGACCCCCCGGGCGTTGACCACGATCACGTGGTCGCCGGTGTCCGCGTGGGGGGCGAAGATCGGCTTGTGCTTGCCGCGCAGGATGGCCGCCACCTCCGACGACAGGCGGCCGAGCACAGCGCCGGTCGCGTCGATCACGTACCAGCGCCGCTCGATGTCCTGCGGCTTCGGCGAGTAGGTCTTCATACGTGGAAGTGCCGGCCGGAACGGCCGGCGACCCATGCTACCTGCGGTTTCGCCCGACCGTCAAAGGATCGTCGCGTCCTTCAGGGGTGACTGGAACCCGCCCGGCGTTCGGCCGCTGAGCGGGGTCATGCCGGTGGTCTCGACGACGGCAGCCGGACCGTCGCTCAGGAACGCGGCGAGATCCGTGGCGTGCGAGCGAACGCGGCGGCGTGTCCCGGCATCCAGGGGTCCGAGGAAGAACAGGCGGAGCTCGGGTGAGGGCCTCCTGACGAGGTCCCAGACGCCGGCGACACGGCCACCGACCAGGATGACCGACGTCGCGTTGCCTCCCCGGTCGACGACGAAGGGAAGGTGCGCCGGGTCGACGCATCGCTCCCGGTCGCGGTAGCCCTGCAGGTAGGGGTCGAGGACGGGAAGCAGCGAGACGTGTCCCGCTCGGGGTGCGGTCGGCCGCCGGAGCGCGCCGAGGTCCGCTTCGTGGAGGAGGAACTCGCCCTCGAGCCCCTCGATCGTGGCGGGCAGGACGTCCTCGATCGAGGCGAGCGCCTCGCGGACGGCGGTCTTGGACAAGCCGGTCCACCATGCGATGTCGGCCTCGCCGACCGGTCCGTACCGACGGACGTAGCGCTCGATCAGCGCGCGGACGGCCGCACGCTCCTCCCAGGTGTCCAGCCGCACGCCCGGGAGCGCCTCGTGGAAGAGCCGGTACCTGGGCCGGGCGCTCCGCCATCCCCCGCCTCCCTTCCATCGGACGAGACGACCCTCGTCGCACATCACGATGATGACCGGAGAGAGCGGCTCCTCGGCGCCGATCGCGTCACGGAGCTCGGACGCGTCCAGCGCCCGTCCGGTCAGCGCCGAGACGATGCGCTCCGCCAGACGCTCGTAGCGCCGCGGCCGCAGACCGGAGGCGGCCAGGAACCGATCGCGGTCGCGGAGCCTGAGCCCCCGCGTCGCCGCGAACACCAGCGGTACGAGTTCCGCGGACTCGACGAACAACGTCCGGCGCATGCCCCCGAGCTTCGCGGCGCCACCGCCGTCGAGCACGCGATCCAGCGCCTCGGGGGCGAACGCTCGCATCCTCGCTCGGAGCTGCAGGTACGGGCTGAGCGGAACGGTCGCGTGCAGTCCCAGGAGGTCGTCGAGCACCCGACCCACCGAGTCCGCCCCCGACCCGGGGGCCAGGTGCTGCTTCCGGAGGGTGAGCGCGACGACGGCGTCGCGCCGGAGGGGATGCGAGCCGCTCGACCGCCGGGGATCGGCATGCGATCGGCGCCCTTGCCCGAGAGCGTTGCGGTGCACCGTTCGGCGCCCGTCGCCCGACCCCGCGCTCATCCTCGTCTGCGTCCCGGCGGGGTCAGAACTGCGCGCCGAGCGGGGGCGTCCGCGTGGCCCGCAGGCCGAACGGCCGACCGCCCAGCGCCAGGATCTCGCCCATCGTCCGGCGATGCGACGCGAGCAGCTCGGCGCGGAGCCACGCCGGCGTCGAGGGATCGTCCGCCACCGACAGCGTCGGCAGGATCCGGTACGAACCGGGGGCGACCCACGTCGGCGTCACGAGCACCGTCGTCACGCGGTAGTCCTCCCCGTCCGCGACCCGCTCGGCGACGGCCCACGCGATGACGCCGTCCTCGACCGACTTCGTGCCGAGGTACTCCTGCCGCTGCGCCGAGAGCTGGTTGCCCATCCCGTACACCACCGGCACCCCGTTGGCCGCGCCGATCGGCTGGACGACGTGCGCGTGGTGTCCGACGACCAGGTCGACCAGCCCCGACCCGGTGAGCTGGGCCGCGACCGAGCGTTGGCCGGTCGTCGGCGAGTGGCGGTACTCGGCGCCCCAGTGGAGCGAGACGACGGTCAGGTCGGCGCCGGCCCGACGGGCGCGCCGGGCCTCGGCCAGGACGTCCGAGACGACCAGCCGGTTCGCCTCCCACCCGTACCGCGGGGTGAGCCCGTTGAAGCTGAACGTGTACGAGAGGTGCGCGATCCGCGCCTCGCCGACGCGGTACGTGGTGACGATCCGCGACTCGCGCCGGGTCGCGGCGGTGCCGGCGTGCCGCAGGCGGCGCTCCTCGAGCTCGGCGATCGTCGCTCGGATCCCGGCCAGCCCCTGGTCGATGGAGTGGTTCGAGGCCGTCGAGCATCCGTCGTAGCCCACCCACGCGATCGCGTCGACGATCTCGTTCGGGACGTTGAAGATCGGGTAGGACGACAGGCGCCGGTCCGTGCGCGAGACGGGCGTCTCCAGGTGACAGATCGCGACGTCCGCCGCCGAGATCGAGGGACGGATCGGCGCGAGCATCGGACGGAAGTCGAACCGCCTGCGCGCACCGCCGTTCGCCGCGGCCCGCTCCCACACGTCGGTGTGCACGAGCACGTCGCCGGTGAACGCCATCGAGAACCGCTCCGGGAACGTCGGCCCGCGGTCGGTCCACCCCTCGTCCGAGCTCGCGACCCAGCCGGCGAGCCAGCCCTCGAGGGCACCCCGGGGAGCGGCGTCCACGTACGGCCCCGCCGGGGGCGCCCAGGCGATCGGGACCAGGAGGGAGGCGAGCGCGACGGCGCCTCGGACGACCCATCGACGGCCCCACCGGGGCCGGGCCCTGTGCTTCCCGGCCATCGCCTCCCCCGCCCACGCCGCCGAGCAGGACGCTCTGCTGGAGCGACGGACGGGGCGGATGCTCGTCCGGGGAAGGACCCGGGGGAAGCACCGTCACCGGCGGCGGCCGTAGCGTACACGCTCGAGCGTGAGGCCGTGCGGCGGCGCGACCTGCCCGGCAGCGGCCCGGTCCCGGGCCGCGAGCACCGCCGGCATCCCGTCGGCGGGCATGCGCCCCTCGCCGACCGCGACGAGCGTGCCCACGATCGAGCGCACCATCTGGTGCAGGAACGCGTTGGCCTGCACCGTGATCTGGAGTCGGTCGGCCGAGCGCACGACGCTCAGGCGATCGAGCCGGCGCACGGTCGGCCCGCCCGGCCGGTGCGGCCGCCCGAACGACGCGAAGTCGTGCTCCCCCACCAGGTCGCGCGCGGCCGCCCGCATCGACGACAGCGACAGCTCGCACGGCCGGTGCCACACGAACCGCGCCGAGAACGGATCGGCGACCTCCCCCACGTCGATCCGGTACCGGTACTCGCGCGCGGAGGCCGAGAACCGGGCGTCGAACCCCTCCGGCGCGCGGCGCGCCTCCCGAACCACGACCTCGGGCGAGAGCATCCCGTTCAGCGAGTCCCGCACCCGCCCCGGGTCCACGTCCCCCGGGGACGCGAACGACGCCACCTGTCCCCGAGCGTGCACCCCGGCATCCGTCCGCCCCGCGACCGACAACCGCGGCACCGCCCCGAGCACCCGCCCCAGGGCCCCTTCCACGACCCCCTGGACCGTCCGCTGTCCCCCCTGCCGAGCCCACCCCCGGAACGACGTCCCGTCATACGCGAGCACCAACCGAACGACCGTCACGGCATCACCGAGGCAGGAGGCGGCGCACGACGGCACCCACCGAGACGCCGAGGCGCGGACGGGGTACCGGGTGCCGTGGGAGGGGTCGGCCCCGAGCCTCGTCGAGGCGGCCCGAAGG
>DASTPT010000125.1:0-3676 GCA_035762085.1 Actinomycetota bacterium
GGCTGACCGCCCCGGCTCATTGGGTCGTCGCCGACACCGCTGATGGCACGATCGACAGCGACCACGCCGAACACCCGCCGGTGCTCGGCCGCACCTTCGCGTCGAGCCCTCGCGCTCCTACGCTGGATCTCCGCGATCACCCTGGCCGGGCACCCGGCCACCACCGTATCCGCGGGAACGCTCCTGGAGACGACCGCTCCCGCACCCACGACGGCGTTCCGGCCGATCCTCACGCCTGGCAGGAGGATGGCGCCACCCCCCAACCAGACGTTGTCCTCGATCACGATCGGCTTGGCGACTTCCAAGCCCCGGATGCGTGGTTCCGCCTGAAGGGGATGGGCGGCGGTATAGAGCTGGACGAAGGGCCCCACCATGACATGATCGCCGACTCGCACCTCGTTGTTGTCGATGATGATGCACGACCAGTTGAGATAGACATGGTCGCCGATACGCGTGTTGCGACCGTAACTGCAGTAGAAGGGAGGCTGGATGATCGAGTCCCGACCGATGTGCCCGAGCAGCTCCTGGAGGATGCGATGCCGTTCGGACGGGGCTTCGGCCAGGTTGAAGCGTCGGAGCAGTCCCGTGGTCGTGTCGCGCTCGGCGGCCAGGTCGGGATCGAACAGGCTGTAGCTCTCCCCGGCAAGCATCTTCTCTCTCTCGGTCCGTGCGGGCATCTCGTTGCTCCTCTGCGACCAGACCTCCAGCCTGTCTCCTGCCGATGACCGCCTGGGACGAAGCCACCGGGTCTCGGCCGCCCGATGATGAGCCTGCCGACGGGCTCGATGGCTGATCGTCTCCGACTGTACGCCGCGGGGGTGGGCGGTGCGCGTCGAGACGCTGAGGACGGGTCGCGCCGGGCGGGTTGCTAGACTCTCGGACGCGACCGGTTCAGGATGTGTCGCTCTCCGGCGGGGTGGCCGAGTGGTTAGGCAAGGGTCTGCAAAACCCTGTACACCGGTTCAATTCCGGTCCCCGCCTCGAGGACCAGGGAGGTCCCGTACAATCCCATAGCTCGGGCGCTTAGCTCAGGGGGAGAGCGCTTCCTTGACGCGGAAGAGGTCAGAGGTTCAAATCCTCTAGCGCCCACCGACTCCGAGCCGGGAGTCGACGCCCGGCGCCCTCGACACCCTCACAGCTCGGATGGAGGGATCGCATCGAGCGTGGAGGCCACCTCGGCCGAGGATGCTTGGACCTCCCCTCGCTGGTCCTGCGACGTGAGTTCGATCCGGACGAACACGTGCTCGAGGTCGCCGTTCCCGGTGCCCGCGGCGGCGGACGTGGATAGCGACCGCCGGCTCTTCGGGAAGCGCTCGACGTAGGTCTTGAGCGCCTCGGCGGTCTCTGCCCGACCGGCGATCACCGCGGCGGTGCCGTCGATGACCCGACCTCGGAGGCGAACCCGAACCGGCGCGGGTGTACGGACGTTGCGCCACCAGGTCTTCTTCCCGGCGCGACCGGCGAGGACGATGAGGCCGCCGTCCTGCTCGACGTACTGGACCGGGAGCTCGTACGAGCGGCCGGTCCTGCGACCCGACACGGTCAGGAGCGCGATCGTGCCACTCGCCAGGCCATGGGCCTTCGAGCGCAGCAGCGCGCGCACGATGCCATTCACCATGGGAGTCCTCCCTCGATGTGGACGCGCTCCCCGACTCTTGCCCGCCCCGAACGCTAGGGTGAGGGCCCTAGGGCCCACCGTGGGCGGGACCGTGACGGCGGTGCGGCGGCGGGGGCGAAACGTGGCCTGGCGCCCGGTCGGAGGGCGATACGGATGGACGGACAACAGACCGCGGTGCGGACGGCGAACCCCGAGACGACGGCGTCGGCGGATCTCGGTGTCGACCTGTACTGGTTGCCGCTCGGGGCGGGCGGACACTTCGTCCGGCTGAACGGGCGGGTGTACGAGGCCGTCCAGGCGCTCCGCGACCGGCGGCCCCGGTTCGACCTGTATCACTCGGCGCTCGAGATCCGCGTGCCGACAGGGCGGTTCGTGGTCGAGACCGCGTGGCCGATCCCGGACGATCGACCGCGGTCGCGCGGGGTCGTCGTGGAAGGTCCGGTCGGTAGCCGACGGATCGCCAGGACTCGCGCCCTTCGCTACGAGGTCCGCCGATGGCGCGACGGGATCATCCCGGACATCGACGAGGCGGTGGCCAGCCCCCAGCGCCTGAGCGACGACGGCCGCGCCGCCCGCCGCGTCCTCGAGCTCGTCGGCTCCGTGCCGGCGCTCGTGTGGGGACGGGACGAGCTCGGGACGGGGGAGATGTGGAACTCCAACTCCGTGGTGTCGTGGGTCCTGGCGCGCAGCGATGTGCCGATGGACGGGATCGGGCCGCCGCCCGGGGGCAGAGCGCCGGGGTGGAACGCCGGCGTGGTCCTGGCTCGACGCGATCGGCGCCGGTGACCGGGGCTAGAGGGCTGCCCCGACGGGGGGTAGGCCTGGGAACGGCCGCGCCACCGCATTCCAGCATATCCCGCGTGTGCGGTAGGCCGATGCCGGACGCCATCCACGAGCCTGGTGATAGACGCGGGGCTCGCGGGAATGGGCCGTCGGGACGCTTGTTCCAGACACCCACCTGCGCTACAAAGTGACAAGTCGAGCGCGCGGGGTCCCGATGAGCACACGCCCGTCCAACCGGTACGCGGTCGTCGCCGACGCCCGCTCGCTGATGCGCGACCTCCTGCGGTTCCTCCTGGAGCAGGAGGGATTCTCGGTCGCGAGCGAGGCGTCCACGGCCTCCGCGGCCGTCGAGGCGGTCGCGGAGCATCATCCCGACGTCGTGATCCTCCACGAGGCGACGGCCCAGGACGCCCCCGACGCGATCGAGCGGATCCGCGAGGAGGCGCCCGACGCGACGCTCGTCATCCTCACGGCTGACCGCTCGCGCACGCCGGTGTCTCTCACCTCCGCGGCCGACGCGGTCGTGGAGGAGGGCGCGGGCCTCCAGGACCTGGCCTCCGTCCTGGCGGCCGGGACCAGCGGGACCGTGAGGAGCTGGACGCCGAGGCCCGAGCCGAAGACCGACGCGCACCGGCCCCGCGGCCAGCGGTGGGCAGACCGGCTGCAGGGGGCGGTGGCCGCCTCGATCCTGATGCTCACCGTCGTGTTCGCGACGAGCGTCCAGCCCACTCCGAACGTCGGAAGCTTGCAGGACGCGTACGACTCGCTCGAGGTGCTCGCAGCGGAGCTGCCCGAGGCGTCCGTCGAGCAGGCCGTCGCCCTCGCGACGACGCTGATCGGCGACCGTGCGATGCTCAAGGCCGCGAGTGTGGACGTGTCGGCCCTCGACGTCGAGATCGCCCAGACGATCGCGCCGATCCTGGGGCAGGTGTCACCGCAGGTCTCCAGCGCGCTCAGGGACCTGCTCGGCGATCTTCTGAACCTGCCGACGCCGACGCCTTCGCCGACGACGCCTGAGGACTCTTCGCCCGGGCCCACTGGGCCGACCGGGTCGACGGGGCCGACCGAGACCGAGCCGGACCCGTCGGAAGGCCCGCCACCCGCACCGGCGACCCAAACGGAGAGCCCTCCTCCAGCACCGAGCGAGACGCCCTCGACCAGCCCAAGCGGGACGCCCTCGACCAGCCCAAGCGTGACGCCCTCGACCAGCCCAAGCGAGACGCCCTCGACCAGCCCAAGCGAGACGCCCTCGACCAGCCCAAGCGAGACGCCCTC
>DASTPT010000126.1:0-58065 GCA_035762085.1 Actinomycetota bacterium
TCAGGCCGGACGTGACGCCGCGTCCCCACCCGTGGAGGCAGACCGATGACCGCGAACCGGAGGCTCCCCGCCGCGACCGTCTACCTGTGGACCGAGGCCGCGAGCGGCTTCCTGTTCACCCTGATGGGCACCGTGTTCTCCGTCTACTTCATCGTGGAGGCCGGGCTCGGGCCCTTCCGGCTGCTGATCCTCGGCACGGTCCTCGAGGGCGCGGCGCTGCTGTCCGAGGTCCCCACCGGCGTGGTCGCCGACACGATCAGCCGGCGGCTGTCGATCCAGATCGGGCTCGCCCTGACCGGCATCGGCTACGTGATCACCGGCGGGTTCGCGAGCTTCCCGTTGCTCGTGCTCGGCCAGGCGCTCTGGGGGGTCGGCTACGCGTTCACCAGCGGTGCACAGGAGGCGTGGATCACCGACGAGGTCGGCGAGGAGGCCGCCGCGCCGCTGTACGTCCGGGCGGCACAGCGATGGCAGCTCGGGGCGCTGGCCGGCATCCCGGCGGCGGTCGGTCTGGGCGCGATCGGGCTCGGCGTGCCGTTCATCGCGAGCGGCGTCGGGTTCCTCCTGCTCACCGCGTTCCTCGTCCGGTGGATGCCCGAGGACCACTTCCATCGCGCGGCCAAGGGCGAGCGCGCGAGGATGCGGGACACCTTCGGCAACGGCGTGCGGGCGGTCCGGCGGAGCCACTTCCTGATCCTCGTCTTCGCCGTCGCCCTCCTGCATGGCGCCGCGACCGAGGGCTTCGACCGCCTGTGGACGCTCCACCTCCTCGAGGGAACGTCCTTCCCCGAGACCGGGCGCCTCGGCCTGGTCGTCTGGTTCGGCGTGATCGAGGCCGTGGGCCTCGCGCTCGCGTTCGTGACGGCCGAGGTGCTGAAGCGGCGCGCGGACCTGGCCGACCGGGCCGAGGCCACGAAGGTCCTCGCCGGCATCGAGGTGCTCCTCGTCGCGTCCGTGGTCGTGTTCGGCCTGGCTCACGGGTTCTGGCTCGCCCTCGGCGCGTTCTGGATCGTCTCGCTGCTGCGCGAGGTCCGCGAGCCGGTGTTCACCGCGTGGCTGAACCGGGGTCTGGAGCCCTCGACGCGCGCCACCGTGAACTCGATGGCCGGCCAGATGGACGCCATCGGTCAGATCGCGGGTGGCCCCGCGATCGGGTGGGCCGCGGTCGCGTGGGGCGTCCCGGCCGCCATCGTGATCGCCGGCGTCATCCGCCTGCCCTCGCTGTCGCTGTTCGCGCGCGTGCTCCGGCGGCCGCTGCCGCCCCCGGTGCCGGTCGAGGTCGGCACCCCCGAGATCACAGGCATGCCACAGCCGAGCTCGGAGCCGTAGCGGAGCGAGAGGTCGTCACCGGATCGGTGGGCGAGGGGGGATTTGAACCCCCACGAGGTTGCCCTCACAGGAACCTGAATCCTGCGCGTCTGCCATATTCCGCCACTCGCCCGCGCGTTGCGCATGGTAGCAGTCGGCCGTCGGCCGGAAAGGGGCTCGTGAGCGCGTCTCGGCCGAGGGAGCGTGGCCGCGGGGTACGATAGGCCGTCGACGGGCCAGCCCCCCGCGACCACTCACCGCCGTGCCGATCCTGCGCGAATTCGAACGACGACTCGGGAACCTCGTCGAGGGGTTCTTCGCGAGCACGTTCCGCTCGGGGTTGCAGCCCGTGGAGCTCGCGAAGCGCGTCATGCGTGAGATGGATTCGGGCAAGACGGTCGGGGTGCGGGACGTCTGGGCGCCGAACCACTTCGTCTTCAGCCTTTCCGAGGAGGACGGCGGCAGGTTCGAGCAGGCCGAGCAGGCGATCGTGGCCGAGCTCGAGCGGGTCGTGCGCGAGACGGCGCTCGAGCGTGGGTGGGGCCTCGTCGGCCAGCCCGCCGTCGAGCTCGAGGTCGATCCCGGTCTCGCGAGGGGACGTTTCCGGTGCTCGGCGACGTTCGTCGAGGGCGAGGGCGAGATGCCGCCGGCGGTCCCCGCCGCCGGCGACGCTGGGCTCGTGCTGCTCGACGGCGATCGGGTCGCCGACACGTTCCGCCTCCGCGCGACCACCACGATCGGGCGCCTGCCCGAGTGTGAGATCGTCCTGACCGATCCCGGCGCCTCGAGGCGGCACGCCCAGATCGTCCGGCGCGACGACGGCTTCGCGGTGACCGACCTGGGCTCGACGAACGGCACCCTGGTGAACGGCGACCCCGTCCGCGAGCGGATCCTCGCCGACGGGGACCGGATCACGATCGGCAGCACGGTGCTCGAGTTCCGGAGGGGATGACGTGTCGCCGTTCGTCCTGTCCGTCCTGAAGTACGCGCTGGTCGCGCTGCTCTACTTCTTCATCTTCCGAGCGCTGCGATCCGTCGCGATGGACCTGTCGAGCCGGCGAACCCCCTCGGGGCAAGCCCAGGAACCCAAGGCGAGGAAGGCGAAGCCGCCCCGTAGCGGTCGCGCGCCGACGACGCTCGTGCTGCACGCGCCCGAGGCGCGAAGACCGCGGTCGTTCCGGCTCTCGGACGGCCTCGAGATCGGGCGGGCGGAGGCCTGCCAGGTGCGTCTGGACGACACGTACGCCAGCCAGCACCACGCCAGGCTCTCCAACCGCGACGGTGTGTGGATGCTCGAGGACCTGGGCTCCACCAACGGCACGTACCTGAACGACCGGCGCGTGGGGGCGCCCGCCGAGGTCCATGCGGGGGATGTGGTGAAGATCGGCAAGACGGTCCTGGAGCTCAGGCGATGAGGGGTGACTCATGAGGGTCGTCGTCGCCGCCGCGACCGACATCGGGCAGGTCCGCGACGGCAACGAGGACACGTACGTCGTCGAGGAGCCGCTGTTCGCGCTCGCGGACGGGATGGGCGGCCACCGCGGCGGAGAGGTCGCGTCGCGGATCGCGATCGAGACGCTCGAGCGCCTGTTCGCGACCGGCGAGGGCACGCTCCCGGAGATCGTCCGCGAGGCGAACCGCGCCGTGTTCGAGCGCTCGATGAGCGATCGTTCGGTCTCGGGCATGGGGACGACGCTCACGGCCGCCGTGCTCGAGGGCGACCACGTACGGCTGGCCCACGTCGGCGACTCGCGCGCCTACCTCCTGCGCGAGGGCGAGCTCCATCAGGTCACCGAGGACCACACGCTCGTCCATCGCATGGTCACCGAGGGCGAGCTCACGGAGGCCGAGGCCGAGGTCCACCCCCACCGAAACATCCTGATCCGCGTCGTCGGGGTCGACCAGAACGTCGACGTCGACGAGCTCGAGCTGGACGCGCGCCCGGGCGACCGCCTGATGCTCTGCAGCGACGGTCTCCACGACATGCTCTCGGGCCAGCACATCTCCCGCATCCTGATCACCGAGCCCGACCCCCACGCCGCCGTCCGCCGGCTGATCGCGGACGCCAACGACGCAGGCGGCATCGACAACATCACGGTGATCCTCCTCGACTTCCACGACAACACGGGAGCCGAAGGAGGAACCGAAGCGCGCGACCCGGGCACGGAAACGCGGACGATCCCCCGACCGAGCGAACCCGGTGCGACGGGCGCCACGACGGGCACGGAAGGGCGGGGAGGTCGTGCGGAGCCGACGTCGTCGGCGGAGCAGGAGCCTCCCCGCCCACCCCGGCGACCTCTGGCCGATCGCATCCGCTGGACCCGAGTGGCCCTATGGACGGGAGTCGTCGTCGCGGTCCTCGTCCTGGCGTTCGTAGGCTTCCGGATGTACCTCGACACCCAGTGGTACGTCGGCGTGAGCGACGGCCGGGTCGCGGTCTTCCGCGGCATGCCGACCGAGGTCGGGGGGTTCGACCTCCACCACCTCGTCGTCGAGACCACGATCCCGGCCGAGGACGCACAGGCGCTCGCGCTGTACCAGGACCTCGACGAGGGCATCACGGCCAACGACCGCGCGGAGGCCGACGCGATCGTCGAACGCATCCGAGAGGACGTGGCGGCCGTCGGGGGGTCCGGGGGGCCGGCGCCGTGAGCCAGGCGGCGCTCCCCAGGGGCCGGCCGCGCCCCGCGGCCACGATCGCCTTCACGGTGCTCGCGCTGGTGATCGCGCTCGGCGCGTACGTCCTCGCCGGGCTCGGCAAGCGAGGGCACGTGCCGGTCACCTTCGCGCTGTACGGCTCGATCTTCGCGATCGGCTTCGCAGCGGCGGCGCTCACGATCCGCCGGTACGCGCCGAGCGCGGATCCGGCCCTGTTCCCCACCGCCGCCGTCCTCACGGGCATCGGGTTCGCGATGATCTTCCGACTGTCGGGGGGCCTGGCCGCCGAGCAGGCCACCTGGGTGGCGATCGGCCTGACGGCCTTCTGCGCCACGGTGTTCCTCGTCCGGGATCATCGTCAGCTCGACGCGTACACGTACACGATCGGGCTGCTGGGCCTGGTCCTCCTCCTGCTGCCGATCGTGCCCGGCATCGGCCGGACGATCAACGGCGCGCGCCTGTGGGTGCGGATCGGCCCGATCGGCTTCCAGCCATCCGAGATCGGCAAGGTCCTCATCGTCGTGTTCCTCGCCTCGTACCTCACGCAGAAACGCGAGCTGCTGCGCGTAGCGACCGGCGGCGTGGGACCGCTGCGGCTGCCGCCGGCCAAGCACCTCATGCCCGTGCTCCTCGCGTGGGGCGCCTCGCTCGCCGTGCTGTTCATCCAGCGCGACCTCGGCGCTTCGCTCCTGTACTTCGGGATCTTCGTGGTGATGCTGTGGGTCGCGACGGGGCGCGCCGCATACCTCGTGATCGGAGGGGTGCTGTTCGCGATCGGCGCGTGGCTCGGGTACCAGCTGTTCGACCACGTCCAGCTGCGCGTCGACGTGTGGCTGAACGCGCTCGACCCCCAGAAGGTGTTCGACGTCGGCTACGGACAGCTCGCCCAGGCCCAGTTCGGGATGGGCACGGGCGGGCTCGTCGGCGAGGGGCTCGGGCGAGGGTCGCCAGCCCTCATCCCGTTCGCGTCGACCGACTTCATCTTCGCGGCCATCGGCGAGGAGCTCGGGATGCTCGGGACCGCCGGCGTCCTGCTGCTGTACCTGGTGCTCGTCGGTAAGGGCCTGCGCGCCGCGCTGGCGAGCCCCGACGCGTTCGGCCGGCTGCTCGCGACGGGCCTGGCGACCGCGGTCGCGCTGCAGACGTTCGTGATCGTCGGCGGCGTCACGCGCGTGATCCCGCTGACCGGGGTGACGCTGCCGTTCGTATCGTATGGTGGCTCGAGCCTGGTCTCGAACTTCGTCCTGCTCGCGCTGCTCGTGCGCGTGTCCGCCGGCCCGGCTCCCGTCCGGCCGAGGAGGGGCGGCTGATGGAGCGCCAGGTCCGACAGCTGGCGCTCGCGCTCGGCGTCCTGTTCGTCGTCCTCGTCGCCCAGGTGACGTATATCCAGGTCGTCTCGGCCGAGCGCCTGGCCGAGAACCCCGCGAACGCGAAGCGCCAGCTGATCGCAGAATACGAGGTCAACCGCGGCAAGATCCTCGCGGCCGACGGCCGGACGGTCCTGGCGCTCAGCAAGCGGAGCCCCGGCGAGCTCCGGTTCGAGCGCCGCTACCCGCAGGGAGCGCTGAACGGGTTCGTCACCGGCTACTACTCGTTCGTCTACGGGCGCAGCCGGTTGGAGCAGTCCTTCAACGAGTACCTGGCCGGCGAGGCGCCGCAGCTGCTGCCGCAGACGCTCACCGACATGGTCCTCGGCCGGCCGAGGCGCGGCGCGTCGATCATCACCAGCATCGAGCCCGAGCTCCAGGAGGCGGCCACGCGGGCGCTCGGCGACCTACCGGGCGGCGTCGCGGCGGTCGACCCGCGGACGGGCAACGTGCTCGCGCTCGTCGCGAACCCGTCGTACGACCCGAACCCGCTCTCCTCGCACGACCCCGCCGAGGTCCGTCGGACGTGGGAGGGGCTGAACGCGGACCCCGACAAGCCCCTGCGCTCCCGCGCGAGCGACGAGCTGTACCCTCCGGGCTCGACGTTCAAGATCGTCGTGGCCGCCGCGGCGCTCGCGAACGGCTACGGCCCGACGAGCACGTGGCCGAACCCGCACGAGCTCGACCTGCCGGACACGAGCGAGACGCTCTCGAACTTCGGCGGCGTGACGTGCTCGGGCGGGTCGCGGATCACGCTCGCCGACGCCCTGCGCCAGTCGTGCAACGTGGTGTTCGGCGGGATCGGGCTGGAGCTCGGGGCTGAGGCCCTCGCGGAGCAGGCGTGGGCGTTCGGGTTCGCGCCGACGGGCACGGCCGGCGACGTGCCGTTCGACGTCCCGTTCCAGGAGGGCGTCTTCCCGGACCCCTCCTACTTCCAGGACCGGCGACCCGCCGTCGCGCTCTCGGCGATCGGCCAGGACAACGTGGCGGCGAACCCGCTACAGATGGCGCTCGTCGCGGGAGCGATCGGCAACGGCGGCGAGCTCATGCGTCCCCGCCTCGTGACCGAGGTCCGGGCACCCGACGGCCAGGTCGTCGAGACCTTCGAGCCCGACATCCACTCCCGCCCGATGACGCAGGTGAACGCGTCGCTCCTCACGGCGATGATGGTCGAGGTCGTCGAGAGCGGCACCGGCACCGCGGCCCGGATCCCCGGCGTGAGCGTCGCCGGCAAGACCGGCACGGCCCAGCACGGCGAGGGCGAGGATCCGCACGCCTGGTTCGTGTCCTTCGCGCCCGCCGAGGATCCCGAGATCGCCGTCGCGGTCATCGTCCTCGACGGCGGTAGCCTTGGCAGCGAGGCGACCGGTGGCGCCCTGGCGGCGCCGATCGCTCGGGCGGTCATGGAGGCTGCCCTGAACCCATGAGGGGGGTACCGTGAGCGAGCAACCGGTCCTCGCGGGCCGATACCGGGTCGAGCGCGAGCTCGGGCGCGGCGGGATGGCGAAGGTCTACCTCGGCGCCGACACCGTCCTCGGCCGGCAGGTCGCGATCAAGCTCCTCGCGCCGCAGTTCGCCGAGGACGAGTCGTTCGTCCAGCGGTTCCGGCGCGAGGCCCAGGCCGCCGCCCGCCTGTCGAACCCCAACGTCGTGAGCGTCTTCGACACCGGCACCGATGGCGGCGTCCACTTCATCGTGATGGAGTACGTCGAGGGCCGCACGCTCGAGGACTACCTCGCCGGGGGCGGCCGCATCATGCCGGACCGAGCGCTCGAGATCGCCGAGGACGTGTGCGGCGCCCTCTCGGCCGCGCACGCGCAGGGCGTGATCCATCGCGACATCAAGCCGGGCAACATCATGCTCACGCCGTCCGGACAGGTGAAGGTCGCCGACTTCGGCATCGCACGCATGACGACCACAGCCGAGACGGTGGCGCAGACCGCCGCGGTGCTCGGCACGGCCTCCTACCTCTCGCCCGAGCAGGCGCAGGGCGAGCCCGTCGACGGGCGCTCGGACATCTACTCGCTCGGCTGCGTGCTGTACGAGATGGTCACCGGCCGTCCGCCGTTCCTCGGCGACTCCCCCGTGGCCGTGGCGTCGAAGCACGTGCTCGAGCAGCCGACGCTGCCCTCCAAGCTGAACCGGGACGTGAGCCCTGACCTCGACGCCGTGATCCTGCGGGCCATGGCCAAGAACGCGGCGAACCGGTACCAGACGGCCGAGGAGCTCCGCTCCGACCTCGAGCGGGTCCGCCGCGGTCTGCCGGTCGAGACGACGCCGCTGCTCGCGCCGCCCCCGCCCGCCGCGACGCAGGTGATGACCCCGGCCGGCGGCGGCACGCAGGTCATGCCGCCCCCCGAGCCCGAGCGTTCGCGCTGGTGGATCCCCGTCCTGGCGATCGGCGGCATCCTGCTCGCGATCGCGCTCCTGCTGTGGCTGTTCGCGAGCGACATCCTTGGCGGCGACGAGACCTCGCCGACCCCCGCGCTGATCGAGGTGCCGGACGTCGTCGGCGACCGCGTCCGCGTCGCCGAGGAGACCCTGATCGACGCCGGCCTCACCGTCGCCGAGGAGCGGATCGAGGTCCCGGTCGAGGACCCGACCACCGAGGTTCCGGGCACCGTGGTCGAGCAGGATCCGCCCGCTCTCGAGATGGTGCCCGGCGGCACCGAGGTCACGCTCACCGTGCTCGTCGCCCCGGACTCGGTGTCGATCCCGCCGACCGAGGGGCTGTCGCCCGAGGACGCGCAGGCCGCGCTCGAGGCCGCGGGCTTCGTGGTGGCGGGCTTCGAGGATCAGGCGAGCGACACCGGGATACCCGAGGGCCAGGTCATCGGGACGGATCCGGCCGCCGGCACCGACGCGCCGTTCGGCTCCGAGGTCACGATCCTGGTCTCGACCGGGCCCGGTCAGGTGACGGTCCCGGACGTGATCTGCTCCAACCTGGGCCAGGCGAAGGGCCGGATCCAGGACGAGGGTCTCGTGCCGATCGTGGCCGACGAGACGCTGCCGCCGAACCCGCAGTGCCCGAACGGCACGAAGGTGGTCGACACCGACCCTGCCCCGTTCACCGAGGTCGAGACCGGGAGCCGGGTCCTGATCTTCCTGCCGGGCGGCGGGCCGACCGGTCCCACCGGACCGACCGGGGACGACTGAGCGTGCTCTGGTACGTCGTCGAGGAGTTCACGCCGGAGGAGCGCGCCCGCCTGGAGCCGTACTTCACGAACCTCGAAGGGCCGGTGTTCGCGCTGACGAACCTCCCCGAGGTCGTGAAGGGCGCACTGTTCGCGCGCTACTCGCGCACGACGAAGTCGATCCGGCGGCTGTTCCTCGACGAGTTCGCGAACGACGTCGAGGGCTTCGCCGTCACCGGCCACGTCGGCACCGAGCGCGCCGAGCGCCTGTACGACAACGTGTTCTTCGAGTACGGCGACGACTCGGTCGCCCAGCTCGGCGGCGTGCATCTCGCCTGCGAACAGGCCAGCCAGCTCCTCGCGAAGGCGATCGAGTGGGGCCGCCTGGCCGCGTACCTCGAGCAGTCCACGCGCTACATGCGCTACGACGACAGGCCGGGCGGACGCTGGCGCCTCACCGTCCCGCCCGAGATCGAAAGCACGCCGCTCGAGCGCGAGTACCAGGACTTCGCCACGCGCACGTTCGAGGCCTACGGGCGGATGTTCCAACCGATGTACGACTGGTTCGCCGCGCGCTTCCCGAAGGCGCCCGACGACTCCGACTTCGTCTACCGCTCGACGATCACCGCGAAGACGTGCGACACGCTTCGGGTGCTGCTGCCCACCGGCACGCGTTCCAACCTGGGCGTGTACGCGGACGGCCAGGCGTTCGAGATGATGCTGCTCCGGATGCGAGCGCACCCGCTCGCCGAGGTGCGCGAGTACGCCGACCTCATGCTCGTCGAGCTGCGCAAGCTGATCCCGTCGTTCCTCAAGCGGG
This sequence comes from Actinomycetota bacterium, assembly GCA_035762085.1. Lineage (GTDB taxonomy): Bacteria > Actinomycetota > UBA4738 > UBA4738 > HRBIN12 > HRBIN12. The sequence continues at coordinate 9,288 of DASTPT010000126.1, forward strand.
TCGACCTGCCCGACCGCGGCCTGGCGTGGTCGGAGTACCAGGCCGAGACCCGTGACGCGGTTGCCTCGGTCGCCGCGAAGCTCACCGCTGGCATCGACGAGCCGACGGGCGGACCGGAGGTCACGCTCACCGACTGGGAGCCCGACGGCGAGGAGAAGATCGTCGCCGCGGCGCTGTACGCCTCGACCGAGCTGCCCGACGGCCGCCTGCGCGACCTCGTCCGCGAGATGAGCCCGACCGAGCGGGGCGAGGTGCTCCGCGCGTACGTGGGAGAGCGAGCCAACCGTCGTCACAAGCCGGGTCGTGCGTTCGAGCGCACCGGCTACCGCTTCGACGTCCTGTGCGACTATGGCGCCTTCCGCGACCTCCAGCGGCACCGCCCGCTCACGCTCGAGTGGCAGACGCTCACCCCGCAGCACGGGTACGCGACGCCCGACCAGATCGACGAGGCCCGCCTCTCGGACGAGTGGCACCGCGTGATGGAGGACTCGGCGCGGACGTGGGCGAGGCTCGCCGACGCCGCCGGCAAGGACGTCGCGCAGTACGCCGTCGCGATGGCCTACCGGATCCGGTTCGTGATGCAGATGAGCGCCCGCGAGGCGATGCACCTGATCGAGCTCCGGAGCTCCCCGCAGGGGCACCCGACGTACCGGCGCGTCGTCCACCACATGCACGCGCTGATCCGCGACGTCGCGGGACACGCCGCCGTCGCCGGCTCGATGAGCTACGTCGACTTCAGCGACGTCGACCTCGAGCGCCTAGAGGCGGAGCGCCGCGCCGACGCGAAACGTCGAGCCGCCCTCGAAGGTCGCGGCTGACCTGCGGTTTCCGGTACCCTGAGGCCCCATGTCCCGCGAGCAAACGTTCCTGCTGGCCCTGGGCCTGCTGATCGCCGCGGCGGGGATCGTGTCCGCCAGCGGCTGGATCCTGTTCGTCCGTGACCGGCGCGCGGGACGTGCCGCTCAGCCCCATCACGAGGCCGCCGAGGAGCACTAGATGCTCGAGCTCCTCGACCTCCGGACCAGGAGGGAGCGGCTCGAGCCCCGACGCCTCGAGATCGACCCCTCCGTGGAGCAGACCGTGCGCGAGATCGTCGCGCGCGTCCGCGCCGACGGCGACGAGGCCCTCCTCGACCTGACGCTGCGCTTCGACGGCGTCGACCTGCGCAGGCGCGGCCTCGTCGTGTCGCCGGACGAGTTCGAGGCCGCCGAGCGGATCGTCCCGACGGAGCTGAAGGCGGCGATCGACGCCCTCGTCGAGCGGCTGACCGACCTCCACCGGCGACAGCTCCCGATCGAGTGGGTGGACGAGCGCGGCGGCGTCCGCTTCGGCGAGCTCGTCAAGCCGATCCGCGCCGCGGGCTGCTATGTGCCGGGCGGGCGCGCCGTGTATCCCTCGAGCGTCGCGATGACCGTCGTGCCGGCCGTGGTCGCCGGCGTCGAGGAGGTCGTCGTCGCGACGCCGCCCTCGGCCGATGGCTCCATCCACGCGTCGGTGCTGTACGCGGCGGTGCGGTCGGGCGCCACACGGGTCGTGAAGGTCGGGGGCGCGCAGGCGATCGCCGCGCTCGCGTACGGGACGGACTCGGTGCCGGCGGTCGACAAGGTCGTCGGGCCGGGGAACGCCTACGTGACCGAGGCGAAGCGCCAGCTGCACGGGGTGATCGGCATCGACGGGCTGGCGGGGCCGAGCGAGCTCGTGCTGATCGCCGACGGCGGAGCGGACCCGGCGTTCCTCGCCGCCGATCTGGTGGCCCAGGCCGAGCACGACCCGCAGGCGGAGGCGACCCTCGTCACGCCGGACGAGCACCTGCTGGCGACGACGCTCCGGGCGCTCCAGGACGAGGTCTCGCGCGCGGGACGGCGCGAGATCGTCGAGCACGCGCTGCAGCGACGCGGCCGCGCCGTGCTCGTCGCCGACTTGGACCACGCGGCCGAGGTGGCCAACGACCTCGCGCCCGAGCATCTGCAGATCGTGACCGAGGATCCGCGCGGGCTCGCGGTGAAGATCCCCAGCGCCGGCGCGATCTTCCTGGGTGCGTGGACGCCCGTGCCGTTCGGGGACTACGGCGTCGCGTCGAACCACGTCCTGCCGACCTCCGGGACGGCGAGGTTCTCGAGCGGACTGCGCACGGCCGACTTCGTCACGGTCTCCAGCGCCGTCGAGATGTCGGCCGTAGCGGCCGTTGCGCTGGCGCCGGAGGTCGACGAGATGTCGCGCGCCGAAGGTCTCGTCGGTCACGGCCGCGCCGTCACCGTTCGAGCCGAGCGCGCCGTGGCGGAGGGAGACGCGCCGTGACCCACCCGCAGCCCCGCCCCGGCCTCCGCGACATCGAGCCGTACGCGGCGCCGCAGCTGGACGTGAGGGCGCGCCTGAACACGAACGAGTGCCCCTACCCGCTCCCCGAGGCGTACCGTGAGGAACTGGCCGAGGCCGTCCGCGAGCAGACCCTGAACCGCTACCCGGACCGTGAGGCGGTCGAGCTGCGCACCCGACTGGCCGAGCTGACCGGCCACGATGTCGAGGGAACGTGGGTCGCGAACGGCTCGAACGAGATCCTCCAGCAGCTCCTGCAGGCCTACGGCGGTCCCGGACGACGCGTGGTCCTGTTCGACCCGACGTACGCGATGCACGAGCGGATCGCCTGGGTGACCGACAGCCTCGTCGTCCGCGTGCCGCTCGAGCGGCCGTGGCGGATCACCGCCGTCGACATGGTGCACAAGCACCACGAGGGCCACCCCGCGGTCGTGATGGTGTGCTCGCCGAACAACCCGACCGGCAACGCGCAGGACCCGCGCATCATCGGGGCCGCCGCCGAGCTCGTGCCGAACGAGCTCTTCGTGGTGGACGAGGCGTACATCGAGTTCGGTGGCGAGACGATGGCGCACCTGGCGAAGCGTTTCCCGAACGTGGTCGTCGTGCGGACGTTCTCGAAGGCGTTCGCGCTCGCCGGCGCGCGGATCGGCTACTGCCTGGCGTCGCCCGAGGTGGTCGAGGACCTGCGGCGCGTGCGCCTGCCGTACCACCTGAGCGCGCTCACGCAGGCGGCGGGGCTCGTCGCGCTGCGCCACCGCGACGAGGCGCTCGCGATCCTCGACGCCGTGCGCGCGGAGCGCGACCGGATCCTCGCCGAGCTCCCGCGCCTCGGCGTGGAGGCCTTCCCGTCCGACGCGAACTTCGTGCTGTTCCGGCCGCCGGGCGACCCCGCCGCCGTGTGGCAGGGGCTCCTCGACCGCGGCGTGCTGGTCCGGGACTTCACCTCGGCCATCCCCGGCGCGCTGCGGGTCACCGCCGGCACGCCCGAGGAGGTCGACCTGTTCCTGTCCGCCCTCGAGGAGGTCCTGCGATGAGCCGTTCGGCGACGGTCGAGCGCGTGACGAAGGAGACGAACGTCCGCGTTCAGCTCGCGCTCGACGGCTCGGGCGCCGCGAGCGTCGATACCGGGCTTCCGTTCTTCGATCACATGCTGTCGCAGCTCGGCACGCACGCGGGGTTCGACCTCTCGGTGACGGCGAGGGGCGACCTGGAGGTCGACGGGCACCACACGGTCGAGGACGTCGGGCTGGCGCTCGGCCAGGCGCTGCGCGAGGCGCTCGGGGACAAGCTCGGGATCCGGCGGTTCGCCTCGATCACCGTCCCACTCGACGAGGCTGCGGTGTCGGTCGCGCTCGACCTGTCGGGCCGACCGTTCGTCGCACACGAGGTCGACGTCCCGGCCGAGACGATCGGCACCTACGACACGGACCTCACCGAGGATTTCGTCCGCGCCTTCGCGACGGCGGCCGAGATGACCCTGCACGTCCGCTTGGTGAGCGGGCGCTCGCCGCACCACGTCGTCGAGGCCGAGTTCAAGGCGCTCGCGAAGTGCCTGCAGGACGCGGTGCGGGTGATCGGCGGCGACGTGCCGAGCACGAAGGGCACGCTGTGACGATCGCGATCCTCGACTACGGGATGGGGAACCTGCGGAGCGTCGCCCGGGCGATCGAGCACGTGGGCGGCAAGCCGGAGGTCACGCCCGACGCGAGAGTGGCGCTCGGCGCGAGCGCGCTCGTGGTGCCCGGTGTCGGTCATTTCGGCGCGTGCATGCGCAACCTCCGCGGGCGGGGGCTCGACGCCGCCGTGACGTCGTTCGCTCGGAGCGGGCGGCCGGTGTTCGGCGTCTGCGTCGGCATGCAGGTCCTGCTCGCCGCGAGCGAGGAGGATCCGGACCCGGGCCTGGGTCTGTTCCCTGGCGTCTCACGACGGCTCCCGGGGGACGTGAAGGTCCCGCACATGGGATGGAACACGGTCGAGTGGCTCGCGCCGCACCCCTACACGCACGACGTCCCGAGCGGCACCCGCTTCTACTTCGTCCACTCGTACGCGCCGGACGTTGGCCCGGAGACCATCGGCCGCACCGAGCACGGGCGTCCGTTCTCGGCGGTCGTGGCCCGCGAAAACCTGTTCGCGACCCAGTTCCACCCCGAGAAGTCGGGGGAGCCCGGCCTGCAGCTGTACGAGTCGTTCGTGCTCGAGGTCGGCTCATCGTGATCGTCATCCCCGCCATCGACCTGCGCGGCGGCAAGTGCGTCCGCCTGTTCCGCGGCGATTACGCGGCCGAGACCGTGTACGACGACGACCCGGTCGAGGTCGCCGTCCGGTTCCAGTCCGAGGGCGCCCGACGCCTGCACGTCGTCGACCTGGACGCCGCCCGGCAGGACGGCTCGAACCGCGAGATCGTCCGCGAGATCTGTCGTCAGGTCGCGATCCCCGTCCAGCTCGGCGGCGGTCTGCGGACGCTTCCGGCGGTCGAGCGCGCGATCGAGGACGGGGCCGCGCGCACGATCCTCGGCACCGCCGCGGCGCACGACCCGGGGTTCGTCGCCGAGGCCGTCGAGCACTTCGGCGACCACGTCCTCGTCGCGGTCGACGTCAAGGACGGGCGGGTCATGACCCACGGCTGGCTGCAGGAAGGTCCGCGGCTCGAGGACGCGGTCCCCAAGCTCACCCACGCCGGGGTGCGACGGCTCCTCGTGACCTCGGTCCAGAAGGACGGCACGATGGACGGTCCGGATTTCGACCTGTACGCGCGCGTGCTCGACCTGACCGACCTCCCCGTCGTGGCGAGCGGTGGCGTGCGCGTCGCCGACGACGTCCGGGCACTCCGCGATCTGGGTCTCGAGGCGGCTGTCGTCGGCAAGGCGCTGTACTCGGGCACGCTGCGCCTGGAGGAGGTCGTGCGCGGATGACCCTCGCGAAGCGCGTGATCCCGTGCCTGGATGTCGACGCCGGCCGCGTCGTGAAGGGGACGCGGTTCGTGGACCTCCGCGATGCCGGCGACCCCGTTGAGCTCGCGGCGCGCTACGACGCCGAGGGTGCGGACGAGCTCGTCTTCCTCGACATCACCGCGACCTTCGAGGGACGGGCCGCCACGCTCGACGTGGTCGCACGGACCGCCGAGCAGGTCTTCATCCCGCTCACCGTCGGCGGAGGCGTTCGCACGGAAGACGACGTGGACGCGCTGCTGCGCGCCGGCGCCGACAAGGTCGCGATCAACAGCGCCGCCGTGCGCGACCCCTCCCTGCTCGAGCGTTGCGCCGACCGCTTCGGCACGCAGTGCATGGTGATCGCGATCGACGCGAAGCGCGCAGACGGCTCGTGGGAGGTGTACGTCGACGCTGGCCGCACGCCGACCGGGATGGACGCGGTCGCGTGGGCCGTCGAGGCCACCGAGCGCCGGGGCGCCGGCGAGGTCCTGCTGACCTCGATGGACCGCGACGGCACCGGCGAGGGCTACGACCTCGAGCAGCTCCGCGCCGTCGGCGGCGCCGTCGGCGTGCCGCTCGTCGCGAGCGGCGGCGCCGGTACGCTCGAGCACTTCGCCGATGCCCTGCTGGACGGCGGGGCCGACGCGGTGCTCGCTGCGTCCCGGTTCCACTTCGAGGAGCTCACGATCGCGATGGTCAAGGAGCACCTGGCGTCGCGCGGCCTGCCGGTCAGGACCTGATGGACCGCGTGGATCTGGATGCCTTGCGCTGGAACGATGACGGGCTCGTGCCGGTCGTCGTGCAGGACGTCGAGAGCGGCGACGTGTTGATGCTCGCCTGGGCGAACCGCCGAGCGCTGGAGCGCACGCTGCGGGAGGGCCGGATGGTCTACTGGAGCCGATCCCGGCAGGAGCTGTGGCGCAAGGGCGACTCGAGCGGCCACGTCCAGCACTGGGAGGAGCTCCGCGTGGACTGCGACGCGGACGTGGTGCTCGCGCGCGTCCACCAGGAGGGGGCCGCGTGTCACACGGGCGAGCGCACGTGCTTCTTCCGCGGGCTCTCGGACGGCTGAGCCCCTCGCTCAGCCCTTCCGCGCCGCCTTGAGCTCCCTGCCGAGGGCCTTCAGGATCCTCGCCGAGGTCGGACCGGGATCTCCCACGCCGGTGAGCGCGTGCTGGTTCCCCGAGGCCGTCCGCACGACGGCCATCGTGACGCCGCGACGGCGGGTGCCCTCCCCGATCGTCTCGATCTGGTGCCACGGCACCCGGCGCGTCGAGAGCATGTTCCGAGCCACGATCCCCTCGGGGTCCGTCACGACCGCGAGCTCGCCGGTCCTGCGCCGCAGGAGGAGACACACGATCCCGATGGACGTGAGCGTGATCCCCGACCACAGGGACGGACCCGGCCCGGACACGGCCGCGCGAGCCAGACCGATCAGACCCGCGCCGAGCCCCACGACGATCAGCAGCAGGAACATCCGCTGCAGCCGAGCGATGGTCTCCTCGTTGCGGTAGACGGCCACGGCCCGCAGCCTATCGCCCGGACGCAGCCGGTACACTCGCGCCCGTGCTGAGGCTGGTCATCCCGAAGGGGTCCCTCGAGGCCCAGACGCTCCGGCTGTTCGAGGAGGCCGACCTGCGCGTGCGGCGCGGCTCGGACCGCGACTACCACGGCACGATCGACGACGAACGGATCGACCGGGTCTCGCTGCTCCGGCCGCAGGAGATCCCGACCTACGTGCAGGACGGGCTGTTCGACCTCGGGATCACGGGGCAGGACTGGATCGCCGAGACCGGCGCCGACGTGGAGGTGCTCACGAGCCTGTCCTACGCGAAGAGCGGCACCGGCCACGGCACCCGGGTCGTCCTCGCGGTTCCGAGCGACCACCCGGCGAACGGCGCGAAGGAGATGCCGCCCGGCTCACGGATCTCGACCGAGTTCCTGCACCTCACGCAGCGCTTCTTCGCGGAACTGGGGATCGACGTCAAGGTGGTCTGGTCCTACGGCGCGACCGAGGCGAAGGTCCCCGAGATCGTCGACGCGATCGTCGACATCACCGAGACGGGGAGCACGCTGCGAGCCCACGGTATGAAGATCCTCGACACGATCATGACGTCGGAGCCGGTGCTCGTCGCGAACCGCGACTCGGCGGCGGACCCCGACAAGCGCCGCGCGATGGACGACGTCGTCACGCTGCTCCTCGGCGCGCTCCGCGCCGAGGGTCGGGTCCTGATCAAGCTCAACGTCGCAGAGGCGGACGTCACCGCGGTGCTCGAGGCCGTCCCCGCGATGAAGTCGCCGACCGTTTCCCGGCTGCAGGAGGATGGGTACGCGGTGGAGACCGTCGTCGAGAAACGCCAGGTGAACACGCTGATCCCGCTGCTCAAGGCGCTGGGCGCGACGGACATCCTCGAGCTGCCGATCTCGAAGATCGTCCCGTAGCGATCCGCAGGTTTCCAGGCAGGGATCGCCGGGGGAAGGAGACCCCGTGACCACCGAAGGCATCCAGGTCCTCGCGCCGGTCATCGGCCGAGCGAGCGAGATCCTGACCGACGACGCACTGGCGTTCGTCGCGGCGCTCCACAGAGCGTTCGACCCCGAGCGCAGGCGTCTGCTCGCCGCGCGCGCCGCGCGACAGGCCGAGCTCGACGCCGGCGGCCGACTGGCCTTCCTCGGGCGCACGGCCGAGGTCCGACGCTCCGAGTGGCGCGTCGCGCCGACGCCGCCCGACCTGCGGGACCGGCGCGTCGAGATCACCGGCCCGGTCGACCGCAAGATGATGATCAATGCCCTCAATTCGGGCGCCCGCGTCTTCATGGCGGACTTCGAGGATGCCAACTCGCCCACCTGGGACAACGTCGTGCGGGGACAGGCGAACCTGATCGACGCGGTCGAGCGGACGATCTCGCTGGAGGCGAGCGGCAAGCGTTACGAGCTCAAAGCCACGACCGCCACGCTCCTCGTGCGCCCGCGCGGGTGGCATCTGATCGACAAGCACGTCCTCGTGGACGGCGCGCCGGTCTCGGCGTCGCTGCTCGATCTCGGGCTGTTCCTGTTCCACTGCGCGCGCCGCCAGCTCGAGCGCGGCACCGGCCCGTACCTGTACCTGCCGAAGCTCGAGGCGCACGAGGAGGCGCGCCTGTGGAACGACGTGTTCTGCGCCGCGCAGGACGCGCTCGACATCCCGCGCGGCACGATCCGGGCCACCGTGCTGATCGAGACGGTCCCCGCCGCGTTCGAGATGGACGAGATCCTCTACGAGCTCCGCGACCACGCGAGCGGATTGAACGCCGGCCGCTGGGACTACATCTTCAGCGTGATCAAGAAGCTCGGTCGCGACGCACGGTTCGTTCTGCCCGACCGCGCCAGCGTCACGATGACGGTCCCGTTCATGCGCGCGTATACGGAACTGCTGGTGCGGACGTGCCACCGACGCGGCGCACACGCGATCGGTGGCATGGCGGCGTTCATCCCGAATCGCCGCAAGCGTGACGTCACCGAGGTGGCCCTCGCGACGGTGCGCGAGGACAAGCAGCGGGAGGTGGGCGACGGCTTCGACGGGACGTGGGTCGCGCACCCCGATCTCGTGCCGGTCGCCACCGAGGAGTTCGACCGGGTGCTCGGGGAAAGCCCCGACCAGCGGGAGCGGCTCCGCGAAGAGGTCTCGGTCACGGCCGACGACCTCCTGGACGTGCGGGTCCCCGGCGGAACCGTGACCGAGGCCGGGCTCCGCGCGAACGTCGAGGTTGCCCTCAGCTACGTGGAGTCCTGGCTCCGAGGCGTGGGCGCGGCGGCGATCAACGACCTGATGGAAGACACGGCCACGGCCGAGATCGCACGCTCGCAGGTGTGGCAGTGGATCCACCACGGCGTCGCGCTCGAGGACGGCCCGACCGTCTCGCGCGAGCTCGCGGGCGCCGTGACCGCGGAGGAGCACGCCCGCATCACAGGCGCGATGCGGGCCGAGCGGATGGACACGGCGCGACTCGACGACGCCCGCGCGATCTTCGAGGAGGTTGCCCTCGCCGATCACCTGCCCGAGTTCCTCACCCCCGCGGCCTACGAGCGCCTGCCGTGAGGCGACCCTGGTTCAGCCCCCGGTCTTGACAGATCGAAGTGACGTCGGCGACACTCGCTCGATGTTTGAACGGTCGTTCAGCGAGGGCGCCACGCGCCGCCGCGTCGCCGTACCCTAGGCGCGCCGGGCCCGGCCCGAGCGCGCCACGCTCCCCCCACCCCTTTCGCCGCCGCGACGGCCCTTCCGCTCCCGCGGTTTCCACCCGTCGCGCGAGGGGAACCGTTCCGGCAGACAGGAAGGAGCAGGTCATGATGACCGACCCCACGCCGCGGGCACGCGACCGCGAGATCGACGAGCAGGAGGCTGCCTGGCGCGACGACGCCCGCTGGGCCGGGATCGAGCGCCCCTACACCGCCGCGGACGTCGTGCGGCTCCGCGGCTCGATCCGCGTCGAGCACACGCTCGCGCGGCTCGGCGCCGAGCGCCTGTGGGCGCTCCTGCATCGCGACGGGTACGTGCGCGCGCTGGGCGCGATGACCGGGGGCCAGGCCGTCGAGATGGTGCGGGCCGGCCTCGAGGCGATCTACCTGTCGGGCTGGCAGGTGGCCGCGGACGCGAACCTGGCCGGCCACACGTACCCCGATCAGTCGCTGTACCCGGTGAACAGCGTCCCGGCCGTCGTCCGCAGGATCAACAACGCGCTCCAGCGCGCCGACCAGATCGCCTGGGCGGACGGCGAGAACGGGACCGAGTGGATGGCGCCGATCGTCGCGGATGCGGAGGCCGGGTTCGGCGGTCCGCTGAACGCGTTCGAGCTCATGAAGGCGATGATCGAGGCGGGCGCGAGCGGCGTGCACTACGAGGACCAGCTCGCGAGCGAGAAGAAGTGCGGGCACCTGGGCGGCAAGGTGCTCGTGCCGACCGAGCAGTTCGTTCGCACCCTCTCGGCCGCCCGGCTCGCCGCCGACGTGCTCGACGTGCCGACGATCCTCGTCGCACGAACCGACGCGGACGCCGCGACCCTGCTCACGAGCGACGTCGACCCGCGGGACCGGGCCTTCGTCACCGGCGAGCGCACGCCGGAGGGTTTCTTCCGCGTCACGAACGGCGTCGAGGCAGCGATCGCCCGCGGCCTCGCGTACGCGCCGTACGCCGATGTCCTGTGGTGCGAGACGTCGCACCCCGACCTGGACGAAGCGCAGGCGTTCGCGGAGGCGATCCACGCCGAGTTCCCCAAAAAGCTCCTCGCCTACAACTGCTCGCCGTCGTTCAACTGGCGGCGGCACCTGGACGACCGCGAGATCGCCCGGTTCCAAGACGAGCTCGGCGCGATGGGCTACCGGTTCCAGTTCGTGACGCTCGCCGGGTTCCACGCGCTGAACGCGGGGATGTTCGAGCTCGCGCACGGATACGCCGCCGAGGGCATGGCCGCCTACGTCCGGCTGCAGGAGCGGGAGTTCGCGCTCGAGGCGCGGGGATACTCGGCGACGAAGCACCAGCACGAGGTCGGTACCGGGTACTTCGACCTCGTCTCGCAGGCAGTGAGCCGTGGGACGGCGTCCACGCTCGCGCTGCGCGGCTCGACCGAGGCGGAGCAGTTCCGCGACGACGCGGAAGACGACCTCGAGGAGGCGGCGGGCTAGGCGCGGGCCCGGATCGGCTCGCCCGGGCTCGGCGGCGGCTCGGGTCCCGGCACGGGCGCGGGCGCGGGGCCGGGTTCGGGCTGCGGCGGGACCGGGGCGGGGCCGGGCGGCGGCTCGGGGACCGGCTCGGGCTGCGGTGGGTCGGGGAGCGGTCGCGGCGCCGGGTTCGGCTCTCGGACGCTCGGGCTGGTCGGATCGATCATGGGGCACCTCCGTCGACCGTGTCCTGCGAGCGCCGGCGTTCGACCGCCAGCGCGTCGCTGTCGGCCGTGGCCAGGGACGGGCCGCGGACCTCGTGACCGCAGGAGTACACGCTCGTCTCCGGGCTATCCGCATCTTGACGCGGCGCGTCGTCCCAGTCCACCGCCTCGTCGAACACGACGTCGACGAGCGTTCCCTCCCCGCAGATCGGACAGCGCGTATCGCCCTCGGCTCGGCCCATACCCTGCGGGTACCCGGGTCGGGTGGGCGCGAAACCGGCCTCAGGAGCGTCACGCTCGTCACGTGCTCGAGCGTCGACGTCTCGACCACGTTCACGCTCGCCGGGGCTCCATGGCCCCGTCGCGTCGCTCCCGTGCGGAACGGCTACAGTGCCGGACCGGGCAAGGAGGGAGCGATGGAACAGCGGCTCGTCGGACGCAGGGTCGCGGTGCTGCTCGAGGAGGGCTTCGAGGACCTCGAGTTCTGGGTCACCGTGATGCGCCTGCGCGAGGAGGGAGCCGAGGTGACGATCGTCGGCACCTCGGCCGGCAAGACCGTGACGGGGAAGAACGCGCTCGAGGCCACGAGCGACGTGGCGGCGGCCGATGTCTCGGCCGCCGACTTCGACGCCGTGGTCGTGCCCGGCGGATGGGCACCGGACAAGCTCCGCCGGTTCGAGGCGGTGACGTCGTTCGTGCGCGCCGCGTACGACACGGGGAAGATCGTCGGCCTGATCTGCCACGCGGGCCTGGTCGGGATCTCGGCCGGCGTCGTGAAGGGACATCGGGCCACGGGAAGCTTGGGCATCAAGGACGATCTGGTCAACGCCGGCGCCAGCTGGGCCGACGAGCCCGCGCTCCGCGACGGGAACCTGGTGTGGGGTCGCGTGGTCGAGGACATCCCCGCCTTCTGTCGCGAGCTCGTCGACGCCATCGAGCACCCGTGACGCTGCACGGCGCGATCGCGGCGACGGTCACGCCGCTCACCGAGGGCGCCGCCGCGCTCGACCTCGAGGCCTTCGGTCCGCTCGTGGCGTTCCTGGCCGAGGGTGGGATCGACGGGATGCTCGCGTGCGGAACGACCGGCGAGGGCGTCCTGCTCTCGACGGCCGAGCGCCGGGCGACCGTCGAGCGCCTCCTCGAGGTCCGGCCGCAGGGTTTCCAGGTCGCGGTCCACGCGGGCGCGCAGACCACCGCCGAGACGGTCGAGCTCTCCGCGCACGCCGCCGAGGTGGACGCCGACGCCGTGGCCGTCATCGCGCCGCCGTACTTCCCGCTCGACGCGGCGGAGCTCCTCGCACACTACCGGGCGGCGGCGCAGGCCTGCGCGCCGCTGCCGCTGTACGCGTACGAGTTCGCGGGGCGCTCCGGCTACCCGATCCCGGTCCGAGTGGTCGAGCGGCTCCGCGAAGAGGTCCCGAACCTGGCCGGCATGAAGGTGAGCGACACACCGTTCGGGAAGGTCGAGCCGTACCTGCTCGAGGGTCTGGACGTATTCATCGGATCCGAGCCGCTCGTGCTCGAGGGCATGGAGCACGGGGCGGTCGGCGCCGTCTCGGGCCTGGCGTCCGCATGGCCCGAGATCGTCGTCGCCCTGGTCCACGACTGGGACCCGATGGCACACGCCCGCGTGACCGAGCTCCGCGACCGACTGGCGGGGACCCCGTTCCACGCCGCGTTGAAGACCGTCCTGGGGGCCCGTGGCGTGCCCGTCCGCCCGGACGTGCGACCGCCGCTCCGAGGACTGACGGACGCGGAGCGCGAGCGGGTGCTCGCGCTCCTGTGAGTCACCGCCCCCCGGCGGGCTCGAGGAGCCCGACGACCTCGAGGAGCGAGCGGATCTCGCGCCCCTGCCAGTCGTCGACGTCCGGACGCAGCACGGCCTCCGTGGCGGCGGGGTCGACGATCCGCACGGGCGTCATGCCGCTGGCGGCGGCGCCCGTGAGCTCGCGGTACGAGCCGTCGCCGATGTACAGGCACGCGGCCGGCGCCACGCCGAGACCCTCGGTCGCGGCGAGATAGATCGCGGGGTCGGGCTTGCGCAGGCCCACCTCGCACGAGAACACCCGGACGTCGATCAGACCGTCGAGCGGCGACGCCGCCCACAGAGCCGGAGCGTCCGGTGCGGACATGCTCACGACCGCGGTCCCGTACGCCTTGCCCTTCAGCCACCGCAGCATCTCCACGGCGCCCGGCTGCGGCCGGAACCACCTGCGGTATGCCTCCTCACGCACCGCGGTCGCCTCCCGGATCGCCGCGTCGGCCGGCTCGACGCCGATCCGCCGGGCGATCTCGCGGAGGTTCGAGGCGACGTCCGGGAAGCCGCCCGTCTGCCGCTCGACCACCGTCCCCGTCCAGGCGTGTCGGAACGCACCGCGGTCCGCGCCGAGCGCCGACGCCATGCCGTTCAGCATCCCGTCCCACACGGAGAGCGGGAACTCGGGCACGAGCGTGCCGAACAGGTCGAAGACGACCGCGCGGATCCTCACGGAGCGTGGTGCCACTCGTCCTCGAGCAGGCCGTACACGACCAGGTCGTGATACCCGGTGACGGGGGTCCAGCCCGCCTCTCGCATGAGCCCCTCCTCCGCGAACCCGAGCCGTTCGGGGATCGCACGGCTCCGCTCGTTGTCCGGCGCCGCTCGGATCGTCACCCGATGGCAGTCCGGTGTGGAGAACAGGTGCCCGATGAGGGCGCGACACGCGCGCGTCACCAGACCCCGCCCCTCGTGGCCCGCCGCGATCCAGTAGCCGATCTCGCAGTCGCCGTGCATCGGATCCGGGCGTGCGCCGATCGTCCCGACGCACACGCCCCCGTCGAAGATCCCCAGCGCGTCGAGGTTCCGTCCCGAACCGCCCCGTTCGATGAACGCCCGGGTGTCGTCAGCCGATCTGGTGCCGTCGACCCACGGCATCCGGGCACGGAGGCGCTCTCGGTCGGCATCGACGAGCGCGAACAGGCCCTCCGCGTCGACGCGCTCGAGGTACCGGACCTCGACCCCGTCGCCCAGGTCGAGGAAGGGGCGACTCACGATCTGCCCGCGGCCGCCTTCTGCCGCTCCTCCTCCACGAGGATGCGGCGGAGCACCTTGCCCACGAGCGTCTCGGGAAGCGAGTCCCGGAACTCGATCCGCTTCGGGACCCGGTAGCCGGACAGGCCGTTCGCCGGGTCCTTGCACCACGCCATGATCTCCTCGGCCGTGGCGGAGTCGCCCTCCTTCAGCACGATGAAGGCCTTCACAGCCTCGCCCGTCCGCTCGTCGGGGATGCCGATCACCGCGCACTTCGCCACCTTCGGGTGGTGGAACAGGACCTCCTCGACCTCGGTCGGGTACACGTTGAACCCGGAGACGATGATCATCTCCTTCAGCCGGTCCACGATCCGGAAGTAGCCGTCCGGGTCCATCACCGCGACGTCACCCGTGTGGAGCCAGCCGTTGCGGACCGTGAGGGCGGTCTCCTCCGGGCGGTTCCAGTACCCGAGCATCACCTGCGGCCCCCGGATGCAGAGCTCGCCGCGCTCCCCCGGCTCCACGTCCCGGTCCGGGTTGTCGAGGTCCACGATCCGGCAATCGGTGTCGGGCAGGGGCAGCCCGATCGCCCCGGGCCGCCGCTCGCCCTGGAGCGGGTTCGCGTGCGTGACCGGCGAGGTCTCGGTGAGGCCGTAGCCCTCGACCAGCTGGGCGCCGCCGGTGATCTCGGCGAACCGCTTCGCCACCGCGACCGGCAGCGGCGCCCCGCCGGAGACGCACGCCTTCACCGATCGCAGGTCGTAGTCCTTCGTGAGCGGCGATTCGTTGAGAGCGATGAACAGCCTCGGCACGCCGGGGAAGAACGTCGCCCTCTCCTTCGCCACCGTCTCGAGGACCATGTGCATGTCGCGCGGGTTCGGAACGAGGATGACCTTGCCCGCGCTCAGGATGCCGACGTTCATCGCGAGCATCCCGAACGAGTGGAAGAGCGGCAGCGCGCAGAGGATCGACTCCTTCGTCTCCTCCAGACCGAGGAATCCGACGCCCTGGGTTGCGTTCGCAACGATGTTCCGGTGCGAGAGCATCGCGCCCTTCGACAGCCCCGTGGTCCCGCCCGTATAGATGAACCCGGCGGCATCGCGCTCGGTGTCGACCTGCGCAACCGCCGGCGCGGGCCCGGTCGAGCGCATCAGCCGATGCAACCACTCGACCTTGGCGTCCTTCGGGACGGGCGGCCACGGCCGTCCGGCCTCCAGCTGCTGCTTCTTGAACCGGAGGGTCGGCGCCAGCAGCTTCTTCAGGAACGGCATGTAGTCGTTGAGCCGGGTGATCACGACATGCTCGATGCCGAGGGACGCGAACACCTCGGCGAAGCTCGAGTAGTACAGGTCCGAGACGAACACGACCTTGGCGCCGCAGTCGCGGAGCTGGTGCTCCATCTCGCGCTTCGTGTACAGGAAGTTGTGGCCCACGATCACACCGCCGATGCGCGCGATCGCGTAGTAGAGGATCACGTACGGCGGGGAGTTCGGCATCGCGAGCGCAACGCGGTCTCCCTTGCCGACCCCCAGGTCGGCGAGCACCGCCGAACAGCGCTCGACCTCCCGGAGCAGCTCGCGGTAGCGCAGGTGCTTGCCGAACCAGGCGACGGCGATCGCGTCGGGGTGACGTCGGGCCGCCTGCTCGAGCATCCCGAAGACCGACAGGCCAGGGTACGGCTCGAGCGTCCTCGGCATGTCGGGCGGGTAGGTCGCGAACCACGGTCGATGATCGGTCATGCGGGCATCATTCCACTCCGGGCGGCGCTCGGCGA
Source organism: Actinomycetota bacterium (assembly GCA_035762085.1). GTDB lineage: Bacteria > Actinomycetota > UBA4738 > UBA4738 > HRBIN12 > HRBIN12. The sequence continues at coordinate 25,179 of DASTPT010000126.1, forward strand.
CCGGACCTCGGGTCGCGCCGGTCCCCCGAGCGCCCAGGTAGGCTCCCGACGATGACCGACTGGCTGGACGAGGTTCGCGCGGCTGCCGCGGCCGCGGTCCCCGATCTGGAGGGCGAGATCGCCGTCCCGGGGCTCGGGGCGTCCGTCGAGGTGATCCACGACCGGTGGGGCGTCCCGCACGTCTACGCCGAGACCCTCGACGACCTGTTCCGCGCGCAGGGGTTCCTCGTCGCCTCCGAGCGCCTGTTCCAGCTCGATCTGCTGCTCCGCCTGGCGAACGGCCGGCTGGCGGGGATGGTCGGCGACCTCGGGCTCCCCTCGGATCGGTTCGCGAGGACGGTCGGCTGGAACCGAGCCGGCGCGACGATCGCGGCCGACTGGGACGAGGACTCGCACCGCATGGTGGCCGCCTACCGAGAGGGCGCCCTCGCCTGGCTCGACGCGGTGTCCGCCCCGCCTGTCGAGCACGCCGTGCTCGGCCTCGCGCCGTCGCTGCCCGAGGACGAGGCGTCGTGGGCGGCGGCGATGGTATGGCTGTCGTGGAACCTGAGCGGCAACTGGGACGAGGAGCTCCTGCGGGCCGAGATCGCCGACCGACTCGGGCCCGAGGCCGTCCTCGACCTGTTCCCCGACCTGCCGCGCGACCTCGAGCTGCCGATCGCCGGGCGCCGGAGCGGGGCCTCCGCCCTCGACCTGCTCACGCAGGCGCCGCGGCCTCCGGGCCAGGGCTCGAACGAGTGGGTCGTCGCCGGCTCGCGCAGCGCGACCGGGGCGCCGCTCCTCGCGAACGACCCACACCTGGCGGCGCTCACGCCCTCGATCTGGTTCGAGTGTCACCTGGCGGCCCCGGGGTACGAGGCGTCGGGCGTCTGCCTGCCCTTCGCGCCCGGCGTCGTGATCGGCCGGACGCCGCACCACGCGTGGGGTTTCACGAACGTCGGCGGCGACACGCAGGACCTGTTCCTCGAACAGCTGAACGAGGACGGGACCGCCGCGCGATCCGGGGACGCCTGGGAGCCGCTCACCGTGCACCGAGAGGCGATCGAGGTCCGCGGGCGCGCGGAACCCATCGTCCTCGAGGTCCGCGAGACCCGTCACGGCCCGATCCTCGACTCCTACGTCGTGGGCGTGACCCAGCCCGAGGTGGTCGAGGGCGGCATCGCCGAGACCTACGCCCTGCGCTGGGTCGGGCACGCGTACGCCATCACGCCGTCGGTCCTGCTGCGGATGGCGGCGGCGACCGACTTCGCCTCGTTCCGCTCCGCGCTGCGCGGGTGGTACTCGCCGGGCCAGAACGTGGTCTACGCCGACGTCGACGGGCACATCGGCTACCAGTGCACGGGCAGGTACCCGATCCGCCGGGCCGGCGACGGCACGACGCCCGTCCCCGGCTGGACCGCGGAGCACGAGTGGGACGGCTGGATCGACTTCGACGACCTCCCCTGGGACCTGGACCCGTCGGCGGGGTTCCTCGCGACGGCGAACAACCGGATCCACGACGAGGACTACCCCCATCTGATCGGGCTCGACTGGACGCCGCCCTCTCGCATCCGCAGGATCGCCGAGCTCCTCGGCGCCGAGGGCCTCCACACGCCGGAAACCTTCGCGGCGATGCAGGCCGACACCGTCTCGATCCCCGCCCGCACGATGGCGGGGGTGCTCGCGGGCGTCGCCCCCGCGGACGAGCGGCAGCGCATCGCGGTCGGCCTGCTCGATGGCTGGGACGGCGACCTCGCGGTGGACTCGGCCGCGGCCTGCGTCTACCAGGCATGGTGCCACCACGTCGCCGATCTCGTCTTGCGTCCCGCGCTCGGCGACGCGCTGTTCACGCACCTCTACGGGCGAGGGGTGTCGACCGGGACGTGGCGCGCGCTGGTGCTCCCAGGTCTGCTCGAGCGCCCGACGGCGCGCTGGTTCGGTGCGGACGGCGCGGAGGCCCGCGACGACGTGCTCCGCCGCGCGCTCGACGCGGCGCTGGACGAGCTCGAGGAGCGGCTCGGCCCCGACCCCTCCGCGTGGCGGTGGGGGGGTCTGCACCGCGTCGTGTTCGCCGGGCAGCTCGCGGCGTTCCCCGGCATGGCCGAGTTCTTCACGGCCGGGGTGGTCGGCAAGGGCGGCGATGACGACACGCTCGACCAGGGCGCGTTCGAGCCCGAGCGCCGGTACGACGCGGTCGTGATCGCCTCATGCCGGCAGATCCACGACCTCTCGGGGCCCGATGCGTCGACCGCGACGAACACGCTCGGACGCTCGGGCCACCCGGGATCGCCCTCGTGGAACGACCAGCTCCCCCTGTGGTCGACCGGGCGGCGCCACCCGATGCCCATCACCCGCGAGGCGGTCGAGGCGGTCGAGGCCGGTACGGCCACCCTCGTGCCGCGGTAACATCGCGCGGGATGCCGAAGTCCAAGTCGCGCCAGCGGGGCAGCCGGCGCCCCTACGCGGCCCCGCCCCCGCGCAAGAAGCCGAAGGCGAGTCCGGCCTGGTACGGCTTCCTGGTCCTTGGCCTCATGGTCGTCGGCGTCGCGATGATCGTCCTGAACTACATGGGCCTCATGCCGCCCGGCGAGACCCAGCAGGTCTGGCTGTGGGTGGGCCTGGGGTTCATCGCGGCCGGCTTCATCGCCGCGACGCAGTGGCGCTGAGCGTCGTCCGGGCGAGAATCACATCGCTGTAACTTTCCACAGGGTTCTCCACGACTGTGGGTTCCTCCGCCTCGTGCCGGCTGGTGGAAAACCTCGGCCCGGGTGTGGGAAACACGGTCGGTCGCGGTGGGACATCAGGACCCGGGCGGTGGACAACTCGGGTCATCCGGAGCCGGCGCGCCGGCGGACCACCTCCATCGGCTCGCCGCAGTGGCGCGGGATCTGGAGCTCGCCCAGCCGGGTCACGCGGAACTCGGTCCCGCACTCGCGGCACACGAGGAAGACCTCCAGACGCTCCACGTCCTCGACGTCGGGCTTCTCCCGGGGTCCCGGTCCGGATGCGGCGCGGAGGGCCGTGATCCCGAGCCAGGCGATCGCGACGGCGATCGCGAGCGCGGTGAGCACGACGAGGGGCTCCATGGGGCGAGTCTACGAGGGCCGAACGGACCTCCCGTGACGGCGGCCGGGGACCTACCCTCGCAGCATGCACCGCCCGCGGGTCCTCGTCGTCGCGCTGCTGACCTTCGCGCTCGTGACGATCCCGGCCGTCGCTCGCGCCGGCTCCATCGGCGTCACGATCGTCACGCCGGGCGACGGCGAGGCCGTCGGCGCCGTCGTCGAGGTCGCCGCGGAGACGACGGGCGGCGTGACCTCGGTCGCGTTCGACGTCGCCGTGGGAGGCCCCACGTGGATCCCGATCGGGGTCGACGACGAACCCTCCGACGGATGGGGAACCAGCTGGGATGCCACGGGGCTCGACGGCGCCGCGACGATCCGGGCGACCGCGTCCGACGGCTCGGCGACGGCGACGGCGACCGTCGACGTGACCGTCGACGCGACCGCACCGGCGCTCGAGCTGACCCTCTCGAGGGCCGCCTTCAGCCCGAATCGTGACCGGTTCGCCGAGTGGACGGTGGTCCGCGTGCGCCTGGACGAGGACGTCGCGCTTTCGATCGAGATCCTCGACGCCGAGGGGAGGGTCCGTCGCCGGCTGGCGGACGACCACGTCCAGGCGGGGATCACCTCGTTCCGCTGGAACGGCACGGGCGGGACCGGCAGGATCCTCGCGGACGGGCGGTACGAGGTCCATGCCGCGATCGTCGACCGTCTGGGGAACCTAGCCGAGGCGGCCGTTCCGGTGATCCTCGACACGAAGCGCCCCACGATCCACTGGGACGGGGCACGGCCGGAACCGTACCTCGCCACCGGTCACGTTCGGTTCTCGATGCGCGCCTCCGACCGGAGCCCGGAGCTGGTCGTGCGCACCGTGGTACGAGACGCGATGGATCGCGTGGCGAGGCGATTCGACCCCGTCGAGTTCGGGGGCGGCGCACTCGCGTTCGAGTGGAACGGGCGGAACGAGCGCCGCCGACTCACCGAGCCCGGGCTCCACACCGTCGAGATCCTGGTCCGCGACGACGCGGGCAACGTCGCTACGACGGGGCGGCAGCCCTTCCGGAACCACCGACCGGTCCACGCGCTGGTCACCCGCCGGAGCGACGGCGCCGGCCGACGCGTGGCCCTCACGTTCGACGACTGCTGGAATCCCGCCGCGTGGGACCGGATCCTCGACGTCCTGCGCGCGAAGCATGCCGGGGCCTCGTTCTTCTGCCTGGGCTCCGCCGTGGTGGGACACCCCTCGCTCGCCCGCCGGACCGTCGCCGAGGGCCACACGGTCGGCTCGCACGGGTCCGATCACTCGAACGTGGCGTCGCTCAGCGCCGACGAGATCCGCGCGCGGATCCGGTCCGACGCCGGGGCGTGGTGGGGCACCGCTCGCGTCACGCCGATCCCGTACTTCCGGCCGCCCTTCGGCCTGTACGACACCGAGGCGCAGGCCGTGCTCGGCCAGGAGGGGATCCGGTACCTGGTCCTGTGGGACGTCGACCCGTGGGACTGGTCCAACCCGGGCTCGGCGGCCGTGACCCAGCGCGTGATGTCCCACGTGCGCCGGGGGAGCATCGTCGTGCTCCACGCGGTCGATGGGACCGCCCGCGCGCTGCCCGGTCTGATCGACCGTCTCCGGGCGCGGAACCTCGAGCCCGTGACCCTCGAGGAGCTCCTCCACCGCTGAGGCATCGGCGCTGGTCACAGGCGGTGCCGGGATGTCCAATCGACCTCCCCGCGGCGGGCCATTCGGCCTCTCGACGTGGCCGGGCCGTTCGCCACGCTTGCACGGTAGGCGTGGCGCCGAGGAGGGCACCGGATGAGTGAGTACGTCAACAAGCTGATGGCCGAGGTCGAGGGCAGCAACCCGGGCGAGCCGGAGTTCCACCAGGCGGTCCGCGAGGTCGCCGAGTCCGTCGAGCTGGTCCTCGACCGTAACCCCGAGTACCGCACCCAGAAGGTCCTCGAGCGCATCATCGAGCCCGAGCGCGTGATCCTGTTCCGCGTCCCGTGGATCGACGACAGGGGCGACGTCCAGGTCAACAAGGGGTACCGAGTCGAGATGAACAGCGCGATCGGCCCCTACAAGGGCGGCCTGCGCTTCCACCCCAGCGTGTACCTCGGGATGCTGAAGTTCCTCGCGTTCGAGCAGGTCTTCAAGAACGCGCTCACCACGCTACCGATGGGCGGCGGCAAGGGCGGCTCGAACTTCGACCCGAAGGGCAAGAGCGACAACGAGGTCATGCGCTTCTGCCAGTCGTTCATGACAGAGCTCCAGCGGCACATCGGCCAGTTCACGGACGTTCCGGCCGGCGACATCGGCGTGGGCGCGCGCGAGATCGGGTTCCTGTTCGGCCAGTACAAGCGGATCCGCAACGAGTTCGTCGGCGTGCTGACCGGCAAGGGCGCGGAGTGGGGCGGCTCGCTGATCCGCCCCGAGGCGACCGGCTACGGCACGATCTACTTCGCCGAGGAGATGCTCGAGACGCGCGGCGAGACGCTCGAGGGCAAGGTCGCGCTCGTCTCGGGCAGCGGCAACGTCGCGCAGTTCGCCACCGAGAAGCTGCTCGACTTCGGCGCGAAGCCGATCACGCTCTCGGACTCGAGCGGGATGATCCACGACCCCACGGGGATCGACCGCGAGAAGCTCGCGTGGGTCATGGAGCTCAAGAACGTGCGTCGCGGCCGCATCGGCGAGTACGCCGAGCACTTCCCCGGCGTCACGTACATCCCGACCGACCCCACGGCCGACCACAACCCCCTGTGGGACGTCCCGGCGGACTGCGCGTTCCCCTGCGCGACGCAGAACGAGGTCAACGCCAAGGACGCCGCGAACCTGCTCAACAACGGCGTCTACGTCGTGAGCGAGGGCGCGAACATGCCGACGGTCCCCGACGGTGTCGAGCAGTTCATCAGCGCCGGCATCCTCTACGGGCCCGGCAAGGCCGCGAACGCCGGCGGCGTCGCGACGTCGGGCCTGGAGATGTCGCAGAACAGCCTGCGCCTGGCGTGGACACGCGAGGAGGTCGACGCGCGCCTCCACGGCATCATGAAGGCGATCCACAAGCAGGCCAAGGACACCGCCGAGCAGTACGGGACGCCGGGCAACTACGTGAACGGCGCGAACATCGCCGGGTTCGTGAAGGTCGCCGACGCGATGCTCGACCAGGGCGTGGTGTAAGCGGCGCAAGACGAGGGGGGCACCGGCCGGCCGCGGAGCGGCCGGCCGCGGCCTTTACACCGAGCACGATCCGGGGTACAAGGTCCCCTTCCCGACGGTGGGGGCCGGACGAGGAGGTCCCTCGTGAAGAAGATCGAGTGCTACAGCCAGCCGTTCGACTTCGACACGGTCGCCTCGGCGATGGCCGTCGAGGGGGTCGTCGGGATGAGCGTCACCGAGGTCCGGGGGTTCGGTGTCCAGCGCGGGTTCCGCCTGGGCGAGCAAGCGAAGCCCGGCGAGTACATCTTCCACCCGAAGATGAAGGTCGAGATGGTCGTGGCGGACGAGGACGTGGACCGGATCGTCGACGCGATGCGGTCCTCGCTGAAGAGCCACATGATCGGCGAGGGGAAGATCTTCATCAGCACGGTCGACGACGCGATCCGCACCCGCACGGGCGAGCGAGGCGAGGCCGCGATCCGCTGACGCGGCCCGGTCACTCACCCTCGAGGGCGCGCCGCAGCGCCTCCTCGAACCCGATCGGCCGGATGTCGGGGAACCGGCTCGCGGCCTCCTCGGTCCGGACGACGGTCTCGTGGGTCATCCCCATGATGAGCGGGCGCGCTACGCTCGCCGAGACCGAGGTCGTGAGCCCGCACCAGAGCGACGAGAGCCGCGGCGTCAGCAGCGGCACGCCCACGAGCACGCGCCGGCGCCCCTCGATCCGCGCGAACGTCTCGATCATCTCGCGGTACGTGAGCACGTCGGCGCCGCCGATCTCGACCACGGTCCGCTGTCCGTCGAGCGGCGTCGAGCGCGCGGCGGACAGGTAGGCCACCACGTCCGAGATCGCGATCGGCTGGGTGCGCGTCTCGACCCACCGGGGCACGATCATCGCCGGCAGCCGGTGGACCAGGTCTCGGAGCATCCGGAACGACACGCTGTGCGCCCCCACGACCATCGCCGCCCGGAGCTCGAGCAGCGGCGGCCCCTCCTCGGCGAGCTTGCGCCCGGTCTCGTGCCGGCTCGAGAGGTGCCGCGAGAGCGTCTCGTCCTCCTCCCCCAGCCCGCCCAGGTACACGATCCGCTCCACGCCCGACGCCTTCGCCGAGCGAGCGACGTTCAGCGCGGCCGCGCGATCCCGTTCGTCGAACGACTCGGCGCCCGGCTCCATCGAGTGGATGAAGTAGTAGAGGCTCCGGACGCCCTCGAGCGCCGGCGCCAGCGTCTCGGGCCGCAGGGCGTCGAGCTCGCGAGCCTCCACCCCGGGGAAGCGCTCGCCGAGCGCCTCCGGACGCCGCCCGGCGGCAACCGGGCGCTCGCCCTCCGCCAGCAGCCGGTCGATCAGCCTCGACCCGATCGCGCCCGAGGCGCCCGTGACCAGGATCATCACCCCACATCATGCCGTTCCCCGGCGTGGGGCGCGCACGGTGGAACCGATGCATCGGGTCGGGCGTCTTGGCCTTCGGGATGATGGACGTCGTGACCAGGCAGGCGCCCGCGGGCGCGGAGCGCGCCGAAGGGGGGCTCGAGGAACTCTACCGGCGCCACGTGGACGAGGCCGTGCGCCTCGCCGTCCTGCTCACCGGGGACCGCGCGCTCGCGGAGGTCCTGGTGCAGGACGCGTTCGTCCGGGTGCTCGGCCGGTTCCACGACCTGCGCAATCGCGACGCGTTCTGGTGGTACCTGCGTCGGACGATCGTGAACCTCGCGAACTCCCACTTCCGGCGCCGCCGCGTCGAGCGTGCATGGCTCGAGCGCCAGCGCCCGGAACCCGCCGCCCCGAGCGGCCACGACGTCGAGGAACGAGAGCGCCTGCTCGCGGCGCTCATGACGCTGCGCCCCGAGCAGCGCGCCGCGGTCGTCCTCCGCTACTACGAGGATCTGTCCGAGGCGGACACCGCCGAGGCGCTCGGCCGCCCCGTCGGGACCGTCAAGTCGATGGTCTCCCGGGGCATGGACCGCCTGCGTGAGGAGCTGGGTGACGATGCCTGACCTCGAGAGCCGGATGCCGGAGCTGCTCCGCCGCGCCGCGGGAGCCCCATCGCGCGACCCCGAGCTCGAGCGCCGGATCCTTCGCCGCGCCCGCCGCCGGCGCGTCGTGAACGCCTCGGTCGCCGGGATCACGGCGATCGCGCTCGTCGGCGCCCTCGCCGTCGGCGTGAACGCGTTCGTCCGCGCCGATCGCACGACGCCCGGTGACCAGAGCCCGACGACGACGCCGTCGACCGGCGCCGTGTCGGTCGAGCGGTACCTCCCGAGCGCGATCTGGCCCGAGCTCACGGAGGGCGCGCTCGCCACCGCCCAGGCGGCCGCCGACGACGGCCACCAGCCGTTGCGGCTCGACCCGGTGCAGACGGCGGTCCTGTTCGCGGTGAACGTTCTCGATTGGGACCCCGACGACGTCGAGGCCACGCCCGCGCGCGGAGCCGACGGGCCGGTTCGCGTGAGGATCTCGAACAGAGGTCTCGCGTCTCCCCTCCTGGAGTCGCCGCAGCCCGCACCCGAGACCATCGTCACCCTCGCGCAGCTCGGCACGCTGGGTGAGACGGGGGTCTGGACCGTGACCGGCGTCGACAGCGACCTGATCGAGCTGGACCCGATCCCCGACGGGCCGACGAGCCCGATCTTCTCGGGCCGGCTCGTCGACACGATCGCGGAGTGGAGCCCCGCCGTCTGGCCAGTAGACGTGACCGGCATCCGCCCCGAGGGGAACCGGGGGGTCACGCCAGCCGCGGACGAGACCTTCCGCGTCTGGACACAGATCCCCGCCGACCTCCTGCCCCCCGCGGGGCCGGCACGCATCGCGGCCATCGTGGGGCTGTGGGACCCCGAGGGCACGATCGTCGGCGCCGACGCCTTCACGTTCGAGGTCACGGCGGATACGGCGCGGGTCCCCACCGGCGTATCCGGCGCGACGGGAGCGACTGGGCCGGGCACCGCGCCGACCGGCGCGACCGGCTCCGCCGAGATCCCCTCGGCCGTGTTGGCCACGCGCGACGCGATCCTGGAGGCGGCGAGCAAGCGCGACTTCGACGCCCTCGAGGCGTTGATCGACCCGGACCACTTCGCGTACAACTTCGACGACGGGAGCAACCCCGTCCCGATCTGGCGCGAGGACCCGGCGCCCCTCGATCCCCTCGTGACCATCCTCCAGATGCCGTTCACGACGAACCGCGAGGCGTACCCGGACGTCGCCCCGGACTCGCCCACCGTCTACATCTGGCCGTCGCTCATGAGCTCGAACCTCGAGGACCTCACGGCCGAGGAGCGGGCGATGCTCGACACGCTGGGGATCACGGATCGGGACGTCCGGAACATGATCGACGCGTTCGGCAGCTACGTCGGCCCGAGGGCCGGCATCGCGGAGGACGGAACCTGGATGTTCTACGTGACCGGCGGCGACTGACCGAGCGCTACGGCAGCGCGATGTGGCGCCGGAGGAAGTCCAGGACCGCGGTCCACTGGCGGATCTCCTCGTCGACGATGAACGAGGAGTGCCCCTCGCCGTAGCTGTAGACCTCGACCTCGCCGCCGCCGTCGCGGAGCGCGTTCACATAGTTGTAGGCCTGCTCCGGCACGCATCGGGTGTCGTTCTCACCGATCAGCACGAGCACGGGAGCACGCACCTCGCCGACGTACGTGATCGGTGAGCGCTCGGCGACGAACTCGGGCAGGTCGTGGACCACGCCGCCGACGAGCGACCGGTCGTAGGCCTGGAGCGAGGGCGCCGAGTCGTCGTAGGAGGCCATGTAGTCGCCGACCGGGACGCCGGCCACGCCCGCGGTCCACCGGTCCGGGAAGGTCCCGAGGGCCAGCAGCGTCGTGTACCCGCCCCAGGACCAGCCGCCGATCACGGCGCGCTCCGGATCGGCGAGCCCTCGCGCGATCAGGTCGTCGAGCCCGGCGACGGTGTCGGCGACCTCCGGGAAGCCGATGTTGCCGATGATGTGGTCGCGCCACCTCGCGCCGTACCCGGTCGAGCCCCGGTAGTTCACCATCCCCACCAGGAACCCGGCGTCGACGAGCATCTGCACGTCCGGCCACCACGTGTCCTCGTAGAGCCAGCTCGGGCCGCCGTGTACCTTCATGAAGACGGGGAACGGTCCCTCACCATCGGGGACGACGAGCCAACCGTGCACCTGGTCGCCGTCTGGGTTGCGGAACAGCCACTCGCGATACGGCGCGCCGGTGCGCAGACCGGGGCGTTCGGGCTGGAGGAGCACGGAGCCGGCGTCATCGAGCAGGCGGGAGGCCTCGTGACCGCTCGAGACGCGGAGCCAGACCGAGCCGTCCGGCCGCACCCGCGCGCCGTGGATCTCGCCGCGCGGGTGGAGGATCTCGGTCAGGGTCCCGGTCTCGAGCTCCAGCCGGTGCAGCTGCGGCCGCCCGAGGAACAGGTGCGCCACCAGGATCGAGCGCCCGTCGGGCCACCAGTCGATCGGGACGACCTCCCCCGGCAGATCCACCGGCACGTCGGTGCGCTCTCCGGTGGCGAGGTCCCAGACCGCCGGCCGCATCAGGTCCTGGCGCTCGTGCCCGGCGAGCAGACGCTTGTCGCCCGCGACCGGCGACCACGCGTAGGCCTCCACGGCCAGGCCGGGGCCGTCGGCGAGCTCGCCCACCACCGCACCGGTGTCCGTGTCGAGCACCACGAGCTTGCGGTGGATGTTGTCCCCGTCCTGCGCAGCCGCCAAGCAGAGCAGGTCCTCGTCGGCCGACAGGCCCGCGAGCGTGAAGCCCTCGATGTGGAAGTCCGTCCCGCCGATCCCGAGCATGTCGACGTGCCGGAAGATCTCCTTCGCCGGCTGCCCGCCCCGCGAGACGTACACGGCGAAGCCGTCGCGATCCGCCAGCACACCAGCGACGACGTGCCGGCCGACCGCGAGCCCATCTGGCCAGCCGTCCGGCGCGCCGGGCAGGATCTCGCGCGGCTCGCCGCCCTCGAACGGGATCGCCAGCCATCGACCCGATTCGTCCCCGGTCGTGTCCGAGAACCACACGACCTCGCGCCCGTCGGCCGAGACCGTCGCCTCCGTCACGCCGACGCGCTCGTCCGTCACCTTGCGGCGCTCGCCGCTCGCGACATCCCAGGCGTAGGCCTGGAACGACCCGGTCTCGTCCGAGATCAACACGGCGCGCTCGGGGGCGTGGCGCGACCACTCGGGGAGCGTGAGGGTGGGCGCTCGGAAGCGCTCACGCCAATCGGCTGCAGGCATGGTCCCCATCGGCCCGGAGCCTATCAACGCAGGTCCGCCGTCACACGCCGGGGACGAGCCGCACGGTGACCTCGACCAGGTGCTCGGCCGCGCCGCCCGGGCCGACCTCGAGCACCTGCACGGCACCCGGCTGGCGCGACGGCGCGAAGAAGGCGAGCTCCGCCCGGAACGTCCCCCGGCACCCGGTGCCGCAGTCGATCGGGGCGTTCATCGCCGCGAGCTCGGTGCCGTCCCGCGCCAGCACCCGGACGAGCACCTCCCCGCCGGCCGTCCTCGCCGTCCCGGCCACGACGACCGGGCTGATGATGTCGTCGTCGGGTCGGGGGGCGCGCACGACGATCGAGCCCGCCGACGATGAGGCGGGTGCGCTCGCCGAGGGCGTGACGCTCGGCGTCTCGAGCGCCTCGGTGCTCTCCTCGATGCCTCCCGTGCAGGCGACCGCGGCGAGCGCGAGCGCGAGGACGGCGGCGGACGGGCGGTGCACGGCGGCCCGATGATGCCACGGCGGTCGAGCGGAGCGTCGGATCAGCGGCTCCCCTGCCCGTGATCCTCGGGCGGGCCGCCGTCCTCGCGGACGTGGTTCCCGCCGCCCGGCGGCGGGGTGGGGCCGCCGACGTCCTCGTCCTTCGGGTCGGCGTCCTTGCCGTGGTCCTGCCCGCTCTTGCCGTGCTCCTCGCCGCTGTTGCCCGGATCGCCCGAGGGCTTCCCGTGGTCCTCGTCGCTCTTGCCCTGGTTGCCCTGCTCGGCGTGCTTCGCCTTGTTCTCGCGCAGGCGCTCGAGGGCGTTCAGGAGCCCGTGCGTGGCGGGCGCTCGCCCACAGCGGTCGAGGATGGCCTGGATCGCGCGGTCGAGCCCGCGCGCCCGATCCAGCGCGGCGGCGCCCCCGCCGATCGCGTCGCCGCAACCCTCGGCGTCGACGGTCGGAGAGGGCTCCTCCGCCGGTGCGCTCGGCTCCTCCGGCGCATCGTCGCGCTGGTGCCCGAGCCGCCCGGTCTGGACGTGCGGGACGGTCGGGGTTCGTGGGGAGAAGGGTGTCGGGGCGGGCTCCTGGGTCGCGGCGAGCGCGGCGCTGCCGGCCAGCACCAGGAAGGCTACGAGTGCCGGCGCCACCGACCCAGGCTTCGATGTGCCGAGCTTCATCGGGACTCACCATCCACATCGGCGCCGGGCCCTCCGAACCTTGAGGGATCAGCGGGGCCGCTCGGCCTCTCTCAGCGCCCGCCACACGCGCTCGGGCGTGAGGGGGAGGTCCACGTGGCGGACACCGAGGTGGGACAGGGCGTCCACGACCGCGTTCGCCACCGCCGGCGTCGAGCCGATCGTCGCCGATTCGCCGATGCCCTTCACGCCCATCGGGTTCACGGACGTCGGCGTCTGCGTGTGCGCGGTCTCGAACCCGGGAAGCTCGGTCGCCGCGGGCATCGCGTAGGTGGCGAGGTTGGTCGTGAGCGGCGTCCCCCACTCGTCGAGCTCCACGCCCTCGTACAGGGCCTGCGCGATCCCCTGGCCAAGCCCACCGTGCACCTGTCCCCGGACGAGCACCGGGTTCATGATCCGACCACAGTCGTCCACCGAGATGTGCCGCATCAGGCGGGCGTCGCCCGTGTCGAGGTCCACCTCGACGACCGCGACGTGCGCGCCGAACGGGTACGTGTACTCGCGCTGGAACGACCGCGTCTCGGCCGCGAGGCCGGGCTCCAGACCCTCGGGCAGCCGGGCGCGGTCGCCGGCGATCGTCGCGAGCTCCGCCCACGTGAGAGACCGGTCGGGCGCGCCGACCACGCCCACGCGGCCGCCCTCGAGCACCGTCACGTCCTCGACGGCGACCTCGAGCGCGTGTGCCGCCACTCGCCGTGCCTTCTCGAGCACCGTCGTGGCGGTCTCGAACACGGCGGTCCCGCCCACCTGCAGCGAGCGCGACCCGTACGTGCCCTCGCCCTGCCGGACGGTCGCGGTGTCCGAGTGCAGAACCCGCACGCGCTCGATCGGCAGGCCGAGCACCGAGGCCGCGAGTTGCGCGAACGCCGTCTCGTGCCCCTGCCCCTGCGGCGAGGTCCCGACGCGGACGGTGACGGTCCCGTTCCCGTCCACCTCGGTTGCCCCGAACTCCTTGCGGCCGAACGCCGTCACCTCGACGTAGCAGCTCACGCCCACGCCGAGGGCCCGCCCGTCCCCGCGGGCGCGCCGATCCGCCTGCTCGCGCCGCAGCTCGTGGTACCCGGCGAGCCGCAATGCCTCGTCGAGCGCGCGCTCGTACTCGCCGGTGTCGTAGACGCTCCCCACCGCCGTCTCGTGCGGGAACGCGTCCGCCGGGATCAGGTTCCTGCGCCGGAGGTCGACCGGGTCGATGCCGAGCTCGTCGGCCAGGACGTCCATCGCGCGCTCGATCGACAGGGTGGCCTCGGGACGGCCGGCGCCGCGGTACTCGGCCACCGGTGTGGCGTTCGTCACCACGGAGCGCCCGCGCGACGCGATGGCCGAGATCCGGTAGACGCCGGGAAGCATCGTCCGGGTCGTCGGCGGCAGGTACGCCCCGATCGGGTAGGCCCCCATGTCGGCCAGGATGTCGACACGCAGACCGACGATCCGGCCGTCGCTCGTGGCGCCGAGCTCGACGTCGTGGACCTGCGCGCGGCCGTGGTTCAGGCTCGTCATGCTCTCGGTCCGCGACTCGATCCACTTCACCGGCCTGCCGAGCCGCAGCGCCGCAGCAGCGCAGACGAGGTACTCGGGGTAGACGTGGAGCTTGGAGCCGAACCCCCCGCCGACGTCGGGCGCGATCACGTGGATCGCCTGGCGTTCGAGCCCGAACCAGTCCTCCATGTCCGCGCGGACGTCGAACGGGATCTGCGTCGAGACCCACACCGTCAGTCCCCCGTCCTGCGGGGCGACCAGGATCGCGTTCGTCTCCATCGGCGCCGGTGCGAGCCGCTGGTGCCGGACGCGCACGCGCACCACCGCATCGGCGCCCGCCAGCACGTCGCGATCCCACGACTCATGGAACGCGTGTGCGACGTTCGTGCCGGCGTCCGGGAACAACAGGGGCGCGCCGTCGGCCATGGCCGCCTCGGGTCCGACGACCGCGTCGAGCGGCTCGGCGTCGACGACGACCGTCTCGGCGGCGTCCTCGGCACGCCCGGCCGTGTCCGCGAGGACCACCGCGAGCGGCTCGCCGACGAACCGGGCTCGGTCCCGCGCCAGGAGCGGCCGCGAGAACGGTCCCTCGACGTTTCCCGACGGGGGCCGCGGCGGCAGGTCCAGCTCACCGGCGGTGAGGACCGCCGCGACGCCGGACATCGACTTCGCCTGCTCGACGGCGACCTCGGCTATCGTCGCGTGCGCGATCATGGACCGCACGAAGCAGGCATGCAGGGCGCCCTCGACGTGGATGTCGTCCACGTACCGCGCCCTGCCCGACAGGAACCGCGGGTCCTCGGTTCGCAGGACCGCGCTCCCGAAGATGGAGGTGGACATGGCGCCCCACTCTAGAAGAGGTGCACGTCCGGTGGCCGTGGCGATCGTCGTCGCGGCGATCGTGGCGACCGTCCTGGTCGCGCTGCCCGGCGCCGCGAGCGCGGACATCGGCGCCCGCGAGGTCGCCGGCGGGCTGAACCAGCCCGTGGCGTTCACGTTCGGGCCGGGTCGGGTGCTCTGGTACGTCGAGAAGGCGAGCGGCCAGGTGCGCACGTACGACCTCGACACCGACCAGGACCGCCTCTTCTACGAGGTCGCTCGGGTGAACGACGATGGCGAACGCGGCATGCTCGGGATCGCGCTGCATCCGCGGTACCCGGACCAGCCGTACGTCTACGTCTACACGACGCGCACGGTTGCGGGGAAGCTCAGGAACCAGATCCTGCGGATCACCGACCTCGGCGGCGACGGCGGCGACCAGCGGGTGATCTTCTCGAGCCCGGCGAGCTCGAGCCCGTACCACAACGGCGGGCGGATCCTGTTCGGCCCCGACGGCATGTTGTACGCGATCGTCGGCGACGGCCACGACGCCTCGAACTCGCAGGACCTGACGCGGAACGACCGCGGCAAGATCCTCCGGATGACGCCGGACGGCGACATCCCGGCCTCGAACCCGCGGAACAGCCGCATGTTCGCGTACGGGATCCGCAACTCGTTCGGGTTCGCCTTCGACCCCAGGAAGGGCCGGCTGTGGCAGACCGAGAACGGTCCGGCCTGCAACGACGAGATCAACCTGATCCGCGCGGGTCGCAACTACGGCTGGGGCCCGAGCGCCACGTGCAAGGGCGGCGCGCCGCTCAACACGAACCAGGACGGCCCGAGGCCCGTGTGGCCCGAGCTCCTGTACGAGCAGACGATCGGCATCACCGGCATCGCGTTCTGCGAGGGCTGCCACCTGGGGGCGAAGAACGACCGGCGGGCGTTCTTCGGCGCGGTGAACGACGGCCGGATCCGCCGGGCCGCGTTCGATGCGCGCAGGAACGACATCCGCCGCGCGCGGGTCGTGTACGACCACCCGTCCGGCGTGCTCTCGATCGAGGTCGGACCGGGCGGCGCGCTCTACTTCAGCGACTTCGGCGCGGTCCACCGGCTCGTGAGGACCTGAGCCCGTCGCGGGTCGCCGACGACGGCCTGGAACGTTCGGTGCCCGTCGGGATACCCTGGTCCCAGGAGCCATCCGGCTCCAGAGCCGAAGGGGCGAGCGACATGGACATCGGGACCCCGAGACGGATCATCGAGGTCGAGCCGATCGACCTGCCCGTGCCCGAGACGATCCCGGAGCCGGCGCAGGTGCCCGAGCCGGCGCAGGTGCCCGAACCCACCGAGGGCTGATGCTCGAGACGCTCGTCGCGACCGGGCCCGATACCCTCACGGACCCGATCGTGGCCTGGCGCACGTGGACGCTCGCCGGCTCGCGGGACGGGTCCGAGGTCCGACTCCTCCCCCTGTTCGGTGATCGGCGGCCGTGGCCGGTTCGCACGCCGGCGCGAGCGACGTGCGGTCGGGGCGGTCGGCACCGCATCCCGGCGCTCGAGTGCTCGTGCGGCCTGTACGCGACGCACGGCCTCGAGGCCCTGCGGCATTCGCGGGATCCCGCCGTGCTCGGCACCGTGGCGCTCTGGGGCCGGATCGTGGAGCACACAGCCGGGTATCGGGCCGAGCTCGGGTACCCGCAGCGGCTCCGACTGGTCTGTTTCGTCTGTTTCTGGCGTGAGGGGCCGAACCCGCGATCGGTGTGCGAGGTCGTCGCCCGACGCCGCGGCGGGCGGCTCGTGCCGATCTGCGGGCCCGACCTGGAGCTGTGCCGTCGGTTCGGGTACCCGGTCGACCGGCTGATCCCCGCGGCCCGGGTCGAGCAGGCCCTCCTCTCCGGCTACGCCGTCGATATCCTGCGGACGGTCTGAGCGCTACTCCGACCCCGGCGGGCCGCTCATCCGGTGCCTGGCGGCCGCCGCCCTGGCCAGCCGCTCGCGGAGCGAGAGCTCCTCGTCCGGCTCCTCGGGCTCGGCCTGCCCGGCGGGCTCCTCCTGCGCGAACACCGGCTCCGGCGGCGCCTCCTTGGGCGCGCGCCGCCGGGAACGCCCGGCCGGAGCGGGAGCGGCTTCCTCGGCGGGCTCGGCGGCCGCGACGGGCCGGCCGAGCGCCTCCCGCAGCTGCTGCTCGAGCTCCTTCACCTGCTTGCGCGCCTGCGTCGCCTCGAACTGCGTGTTCACCAGGGTCTCCTGTGCCCGCTGGAGCTCCGTGACGTCCGCCCGGCGAGCGTCCTCGAGCTCCGCCACGCGGGCGCGGAGCGCCTGGACGTCGTCGCCTCCCGTGCCCTCACCGGCCTGGCGGTAGCGCTCCAGCTGCGCGAGGAGCTCGGCCCGGTCCCGCTCGGCGTCGTCGAGCTTGGCCTGCGTCTCGGCCAGCGCGGCGGCGGTCGCGGCGATCCGCTCCTCGACCTCCTTCGACGACGCGCTCTGCTGGGCGGCGGCCAGGCCCTGCTTCAGCGTCGCGATCTCGTCGTTCGCTCTCGCGGCGTCGGTGCGGAGCGTCTCGAGCTCGTCGATCAGCCGGGTGTTCGCGGCCTCGAGCTCGCCCGCTCGTGCGTCGCCCGCCGCAAGCGCGCCGCGAGCCTCCCCGAGCGCCGCCTCGGTCTCGGCCAGCTTCGTCTCCAGCTGGGTCGTCTGCTCGCGCGCCGCGCGGAGCTCGTCGTCGGCGTGCCGGTCACGGTGGCCGCGCTTCGGTTTGGTGGCCGCGGCCTCGGCGGCGACGTGGGCCGCCTGGAGCTCGGTCTCGAGCTCGGCGATCCGACGCTCCGCGTCGACCGCGCGCTCGTCGGCCCGGGTCGCCCGCTGCTCGTGCTCGGCAGCCTGCCGTCGGAGCTCGTCCACGTCGGCCGCCCCGGCCGTCCCACTCTCCTCGCGCGCGAGGGCGAGCTCGGCGTCACGCTCGGCGAGCGCGGAGCGCAGGCGGCCCACCTCGCCGGCCAAGCGCTCGCGCTCGGCCTCGGCCTGCTGCACCCTGGCGTCCACGTCCGCCACCGTCGCGACGGCGCCGACGCCGGGCACGCCGCGACGCGGTCTGCCACTCTCCGTCGGCTGCGAGGCGGCGGCCTTGGCGGCGGCCTCGGCGCTCACCGCCCGCTCCTCCGCCCTGGCGACGCGCTCCTCGAGCTCGGCGAAGTGCGCGGCGGCCTCGCTCGCGATCGTCTCGGCCTCGGTCTTCGCTGCCTCGGCCTTCGCGAGGCGCTCGCTCAGCTCCCGAAGTCGCTTCTCGGACTTCGCGGCGGCCGTGCGGTCCACGACGCGGCGTTCCTCGGTCGGCGGCGCGGCGGCTCCGCCCCCTGCGGCGGCCGCGGCCTCCACCGGAACCGGACGCCGCCGGAGCGTCACCAGGAACAGGACGAACACGACACCGAGGGCGATCCCGAGTCCCAGACGGATCGCGGTCCACGTCTCCGACCAGCCGCCGACGATCTGGTCGTACCGCTGGTCGATCTGCACGACGCCGGAGATCCCGAGCTCGGCGTCCGGCCGGAACGGCACGTAGGTCTGGAACAGCTGCTCGTCCGTGCCGCCGAGACCGGCCTCGGCGGGGACCGTCGCCTCGCTCGTCACGCTGACCGCCTGTCCGTCGAGGGCCGTCCGGATCGCGGGGACGTCGGTCGCGACGACCTCGCCGACCTGTTCCTCCTGGTCGTCCGAGAAGACGAGGAGTCCCGACGGGCTCCAGATGCGGACACGGGCGGCGCGCGGGTCCGAGCCGATGCCGTTCTGCACCGCGATGAGCACCTCGCGGTACTCCGCGCCGACGAGCGGCTCGGCGACCTGAGCGTCGGTGAGGGCGCCAACGAGCACGCTGTTCGTCCAGTTGACGGCGCGGGTCTGCGCCTCGGCCTCGGCATCCTCGACCGAGCGGCCCAGCAGGAACATGCTCAGGAGGAACCCGATCAGCAGCAGCAGCGTGAGGACGCCCAGCACGATCCGGGCGGTGCTGGAGCCGGACGACCTCCGCGTCTCGCTCATCGCGGCTGCAGTGTGACCGCTGGGTGTCCCATCGGCAATCGGTCTCCTCGGTCGGGTCGGTGGGGTCCGTCCGACGCGGGCGTCGGGCCGTCGGGCTACTCCGGACGGCTCGACGTGGAGACGAGCGGACTCGAACCGCCGACCCCCTGCTTGCAAAGCAGGTGCTCTACCGACTGAGCTACGTCCCCGCGCTGCTGGAACAGCGTACCCGAGGGCCGCGCCGCTTCGAGAGACGCATACGCCCCTCAGCCCTCCTGCGCGGTCGGCTCCGCCTCGGCCGGCGAGGGCGTCGCGAGCGACCCTGGCGCGGTCCACAGCGGCTCGCCCTCGGCGTCCATGAACTGGAGGACCGGCGTCCCGTCCGCGGTGAGACCCATGATCGCTCGGAGCTCGCCGTCCTTGTTCAGCAGGCGCAGGATCGGCGACCCCTCGGCCGCCAGGCCGAGCCGGGCGCGGACCTTGCCGTCCTCGTCCTGCAGGCTGATCGTCGGCGACCCCTGCTGCGCCAGGCTGTAGACGAATCCGAGCTCCCCGTCCTTGTTCCGCAGCGCGAGCGTGGGCGACCCCTCCGTGCCCAGACCGAATTTCGCCCGCACCTTCCCGTTGCGGTCGACCATCGCCATGCTGGCCGACCCGTCCGAGAACAGGCCGAACGTTGCGCGCACCTTGCCCTCGTCGTCGGCGATCGCCAGTCCGGCCGATCCGTCCGGTTGGACGCCGAAGCGCGCCCGCAGCCGCTCGTCGGTCCCGAAGAACGCCACGAACGGGAAGTCGTCGTTCGTCACGCCGAAGCGCGCCCGGACCCGGCCCTCCGAGTCCTCGATCTCGATCTCGCCCGCGCGGATGACCCGTTTCCTCATCACGGTCCTCGTCTTCCTTCCCCGGCCATGGGGCCGCTACAGCATGGGCGATGCGCCGGCGCCGCGCAAAGGGCGAGGCTCAGGGCGGCGAGAGCCGCTCGGTCCGCAGCGTGATGGCCTCGAGACGGGCGGGGTCCGGCTCCACGCCCAGGCCCGGGCCGCTCGGAACCGCCATCGTGCCGTCGGGCGCAAGGACGTGCGGGTCGGTGAGGTCCTCCTCGAAGTACCGAGCGCTGGCGCTCGTGTCGCCGGGCAGCGTGAACCCCGGCAGCGCCGCCAGCGCCAGGTTCGCCGCCCTTCCGACGCCGGTCTCGAGCATCCCGCCGCACCAGACCGGCACGCCGGCGGCCAGGCACGTGTCGTGGGTGCGCACCGCCTCGAGCAGCCCCCCGACCCGGCCCTGTTTGATGTTCACGATCCGGCAGGCGCCGAGGCCGATGGCGACGTGAGCGTCGGCCGCCGAGCGGATCGACTCGTCCAAGCAGAGGTCCGTGCGGATCTCCTGTTGCAGCGCAGCGTGTTCGACCAGGTCATCGTGGTGGAGCGGCTGCTCGATCATCAGCAGGTCGAAGGCGTCGAGCTCCCGGAAGACCTCGACATCCTGGAGGGTGTACGCGGCGTTCGCGTCGACGGAGAGCAGGATGTCCGGGTGGCCCGAGCGCACGGCCCGGACGCGTTCGACGTCGGTCCCCGGCTCGATCTTCAGCTTGATCCGGCGGTAGCCCTCGGCCAGGTACCCGTCGACGTGCTCGAGGAGAGCCTCGGCGCTCGGCGCGATCCCCACCGAGACACCGCAATCCACGCGCTCACGCTCGGCGCCGAGGAACGACGCGAGCGACTTCCCGCGCTCGCGGAGCCACGCGTCGAGGAACCCGTTCACGAGCGTCGCCTTCGCCATCGGGTTCCCGCGCACCCCCGCCATCGCCGGCTCGAGGTCCTGCGGCTCGAGGTCCCCGGCTCGGAACAGCGCCGGCGCGAGGAACTCGCGAAGCACGAGCCAGGCGCCCTCGTTGAACTCCTCCGAGAAGCCGGGGTCCGGGCCGGTCACACACTCGCCCCAGCCCACGGCCCGATCGGTCTCGACCCGCGCGAGGACGCAGACCTTGTCGGTCTCCACGCCGAAGCTCGTGCGGAAGGGGCGCACGAGCGGGAGGGCGATCAGGCGCAGCTCGATCGCGCGGATGCGGGTCATGCGAAGAGGTAGGCGGCGTCAGGGGTGAATCCCCGTGCGATGCGACCGCTCGCGGTGCAGGCCTCGATCGCCTGCGCGACGGGATCGCGCCACGCACGCGCCAGCTCCGGGCGCTCGGCGCGCAGGCGCTCGTGGTCCCGCGGGACCCGGATCAGGACGGGTCCGCGCTCGGGGAGCGGCGTGTCGCTCGGCGACGGCTCATCGTTCCGCGACTCGAGGAGCACCGGCGCGCCCTCGGCGTGGACGTCCTCGCGCGCGTGCCGCAGGTCCCAGCGCACGACCAACCGGTCGGTGCGCTCACCGCGGTTGACCAGGTCCTCCATCGAGCCGTAGTAGTCGCGCTCGAAGCGGTCCGCCACCGCCCGCAGCTTCGAGAGGTTCAGCCAGGCGTTCCGCGCGATCAGCGGGTCGAACGTCCAGCGCACGACGCCGATCCCGGCCTCGAGCGCCTGGGCGCGCTGGGCGAGCTTCAGTGCGTACCCGACCCCCTTGTGCCGGCGATCCGGGAGCGTCGCGAGCATGTGTGAGTGCACCACCAGCCCGTCGTCGGGGTCTCGGGCGATCCACCCCAGCACGTAGCCGATCAGCTCTTCCCCCGCGACGGCGCCGTACGGGGGGCTCGCGCTGTCGCCGAGCGCCCGGAGCATCTCGCGCGGGATCAGCTGGTGCTCACCCCACGTCGCGACCATCACGCGGAGGATCCGGTCGCCGTCCTCGAGCCGCGAGAGCGGCCGCAGCTCGACGCCGGCGGCCCGAGCCGCCTCGTGGGCCCGCGACCACGCCTCCCCGGCCATCGCGCCGAGTGTAGCCGCGACGCGGATGGGCCCGGGCGAGATGCCCGGGCCCATGCTCATGCCTGCTTCGGACCGCTCCTCTAGCCACCCGCCGGAGGCGGGAGCTCCTGCCACTCGTCCTCGTCGAGGTCCTGGCCGCGACGGCGCTTGAAGATGGCCACGACCGCACCGACGATCGCGGCGATGAACGCGATCTTCATGAGCTTGCTGAAGAAGCCGCCCTTCTTGGTCTCCTCGTTCTCCTCGGCCACGGGGGGCCTCCTTTCACCGTGGGCCTGGTTGGACTTGAACCAACGACCTCATCCTTATCAGGGATGCGCTCTAACCGGCTGAGCTACAGGCCCCGAAACAGCATGCTCGGGGCGTCAACCCTGGCCCTCGGCCAAGCGTACGCGTGGCCCGAGAAACGTGTCAATCGGCGGCTCCGCGAGCGCCCGTCGAGGCTCACCGTCGCTCGGCCAGCGTGACCTCCACCCCACCTACCAGGTCCGAGATCAGGTTGTACAGGAAGGCCACGAACACGTTGACGATCGACCCCACGACCACCAGCGCGACCCCGTACCACATCCCGCGGACGAACAGCCAGTCCCCGTGGACCGTGAACCCGGGTCCGAAGCCGAGCTCGTTGGCCAGGTCCTCGAGCGAGTCGATCAGGCCCATCGCGCTGAGCATCCCGTACAGGATCACGCCGGCACCGAGCATGATGAGCATCACGCAGACGTAGAAGATCACCGACATCTTGAACACGGACCACGGACCGAGCTTGCGGATCACCACACGCGCGTGCCGGCGCTGCTCCTTGCGCGAGCGTCTCGGCGCCCTCGGGGGGCGCTCGGCGACGGGGCTCACCGGCGTCGGTTTCGCGCTCACCCGTTCGGCTGGAGCGTGCGTGCCCGTCCCGACCGGCGCGCGGCCGGCACGAGGGACTCGACGGGGATGGTCGACGGGCTGGCTCATCGATCCTGGCCCTTTGTACGCGGGATGCCGCCCGAGGGCAACCATCCTGCCGTCATCGGGCCGCTCCGGGCGGACCGAGCATGAACCGGAAGTGCGCGGGCGCGGCGAGCGCAAGCGCGGAGAGCGTGACCGCCCAGTCGGCGACGCCCGGGTCGTCCTGGAGCAGGAGCGCTCCCACGCCCACGGCCGCCCCGAGCACCGCGAGGAGCACGAGCGGGGCCGGCCCCCGCGTCCGGCGCCAGCGTGCGAGCACGGCGAGGATCGCCACGCCCGCAACGAGGATCGTCAGCACGCCGACGGTGGTCTGCACCGCGCAGATGCTAGCCGGTGGCGCGAGATCCCGGCGCCGACGGGCTACTCGAGCTCCATCTGCACGATGACGGGGGCGATCGCGACGACGGTCTCCCCTTCGTCCACCCGCATCGTCCGAACGCCCTGGCTGGCCCGACCGACCCGCCGGATGTCGACGGCCGGGACGCGCTGGACCTTGCCGGCGCTCGAGATCGTGAACAGGTCCTGCTCCTTCGAGCCGACGAACGCGCCGGCGAGCAGCCCCGTCTTGCGCGTGAGGGTGTGCCCGATCACGCCCTTGCCGCCGCGACCCTTCACCGGGTAGTCCTTGAGCGGCGAGCGCTTGCCGTACCCCTGCTGCGTGACGCTGATGAGCTCCTCGCCCTGCGAGGCGACACCGAGGGAGATGACCTCGTCGTCCTCGGCCAGGCGCATGCCGATCACGCCGGCCGTCTGCCGACCCATCGGACGTACGAGCGATTCCCTGAACCGGATCGCCTGCCCCTTGCGCGAGACGAGGATCACGTCGTCCTTGCCGTCGGTCAGCAGCACGTCCACCAGCTCGTCGCCGTTGCGCAGGTTGATCGCGGCCAGGCCGGTCCGAGGGCTGTCGTACTCAGGGAGCAGCGTCTTCTTGACCATCCCGCGTCGAGTCGCGAACAGCAGCAGCCGCCCCTCGTCGTAGTCCTTGAGGTCGATGACGGCGTTCACGTGCTCGTCACCCGAGACGCCGACCAGGTTCGCGGCGTACGTGCCGCGTGCCGTGCGGCCCGACTCGGGGATCTCGTGCACCTTGACCCGGTAGACCTTGCCCTTGCTGGTGAAGAACAGCATCCAGTGATGCGTCGTGGTGGTGAAGACGTGCTTGACCACGTCCTCTTCCTTGAGGTTCGCGCCGATCACGCCCCTGCCGCCGCGACCCTGGCGCTTGAACGCGTCGATCGGCTGACGCTTCACGTAGCCGGCCCGGCTGACGGTGATGACCACGTCCTCCTCTGCGATGAGGTCCTCGGCGTCGAGTTCGCCCTCCTCGGCCTTCAGCTGCGTGCGGCGTCCGTCCGCGAACCGTTTCCGGATCTCGAGGATCTCCTCCTTGATCAGCGCGCGGATCTTCTTCGGGTCCTTCAGCAGCGCCTTCAGGTGCCGGATCTTCGCGAGCAGGTCCTTGTGCTCCTGCTCGAGCTCCTCGCGCGCCAGACGCGTGAGGCGCCGTAGGGGCATGTCGAGGATGTGGTTGGCCTGGATCTCGGAGAGCTTGAACTTCCGCATCAGCTTCGTCCGAGCCTCGTCCGCATCCTGCGAGCCGCGGATGATCTTGATGACCTCGTCGAGGTTCTGCAGGGCGATCAGGAGGCCCTGGACGATGTGGTCCCGCTCCTCGGCCCGCTTCAGCTCGTACCGCGTCCGCCGGGTGACCACGTCGACCTGGTGGTCGACGTAGTAGCCGATCATCTCGGCGAGGTTCAGCGTTCGGGGCACGCCGTCGACGAGGGCGAGCATGATCGCGCCGAAGTTGTCCTGCAGCTGCGTGTGGCGGTACAGCTGGTTGAGGACGACCCTCGGGTTCGCGGCGCGCTTCGTGTAGACGACGAGCCGCATGCCCTCCTTGTTGGACTCGTCCCGGACGTCGGCGACGTCCTTCAGCCGGCCGGCGTTCGCGAGCTCGGCAATCTTCTCAGCCACCCGCGCCTTGTTCACCTGGTACGGGAGCTCGGTCACGACGATCTTCGACCGGCCTGCGACGCCCTCCTCGATGTGCGACACGGCGCGGACCTTGATCGAGCCGCGGCCGGTCAGGTACATGTCCTTGATGCCCTGCTTGCCCATCACGACGGCGCCGGTCGGGAAGTCCGGCCCCTTCACGAACCGCATCAGCTCCTCGGTGGACGCGTCCGGGTTGTCCAGGTAGTGGGCGACGGCGTCGACGATCTCGCCCATGTTGTGCGGCGGGATGTTGGTGGCCATGCCGACCGCGATCCCGCCGGCGCCATTGACCAGCAGGTTCGGGAACCTGCTGGGCAGCACGACCGGCTCCTGCTCGTAGCCGTCGAAGTTCGGGATGAAGTCGACAGTCTCGGCCTCGATGTCGCGGAGGAGCTCCAGGGCCATCGGTGCCAGGCGTGCCTCCGTGTACCGGTAGGCGGCCGGCGGGTCGCCGTCGACCGAGCCGAAGTTCCCGTGCCCGTCGATCAGCGGCGCCCGCATCGACCAGTCCTGCGCCATCCGGACGAGCGCGTCGTACACGCTCTGGTCGCCATGAGGGTGGTACTTCTTCAGCACCTCGCCGACGGCCGAGACCGACTTGCGGTGCGGGCGGTCCGGTCGCAATCCGGACTCGAGCATCGACCACAGGATCCGCCGATGGACCGGCTTCAGGCCGTCGCGCACGTCGGGGAGGGCGCGGCCGACGATGACGGACATCGCGTAGTCCAGATACGAGCGCTGGATCTCCTCCTCGAGGCCGACCGGCTCGATCCGCCCGACGAACAGCGGCGTCTCGCCGCCTCCCCCCGCCGCCCGTCGCCTAGACATCGAGGTTCTGAACGTCCTTGGCGTTCCGCTCGATGAACTCCTTGCGCGCCTGCACGTCCTCGCCCATCAGGACCGTGAACAGACGGTCGGCGAGCGCGGCGTCCTCGAGCGTCACCTGCAGCAGCGTCCGGCGCTCGGGGTCCATCGTGGTCTGCCATAGCTGGTCGGCGTTCATCTCGCCCAGGCCCTTGAAGCGCTGAGGGTCGAGCTTCTTGCCGTTGCCGTTCTGCTGCCGCCAGGTCTCCCACTCACGCTCCGTGTAGAAGTACAGCTCCTCCTTGCCCTGCTTGAGCAGGTAGAGCGGGGGCTGCGCCAGATAGATGTAGCCGGCATCGATCAGCTCGCGCATGTTGCGGAAGAAGAACGTCAGCAGCAACGTGCGGATGTGGGCGCCGTCGACGTCGGCGTCCGCCATGATCACGATCCGGTGGTACCTCGCCTTCGACAGGTCGAACTCGTCGCCGATCCCCGTCCCGATCGCGGTGATGAGCGCCTGGATCTCCTGGTTCTCGAGGATCTTGTGCAGCCGCGCCTTCTCGACGTTCAGGATCTTGCCGCGGATCGGGAGGATCGCCTGACTCGCCCGATCCCGCGCCTGCTTGGCGGAGCCGCCCGCGCTGTCGCCCTCGACGATGTAGATCTCGCAGGCGCCAGGGTCGGTCAGCTGGCAGTCGGCAAGCTTGCCGGGCAGGCCTCCGCCCTCCAGGAACGACTTGCGGCGTGCGATGTCGCGCGCCTGCTTCGCGGCCAGGCGCGCCTTCGCCGCCGACGATGCCTTCGTGACGACCCGCTTGGCGTCGCCCGGGTGCTCCTCCATCCACATCATGAGGTGCTCGTTCACCGTGGTCTCGACGAGCGAGCGCATCGAGGCGTTGCCGAGCTTGGTCTTCGTCTGTCCCTCGAACTGCGGATCGCGCAGGCGCACCGAGACGATCGCCGTGAGGCCCTCCCGCACGTCCTCGCCGAAGAGGTTGTCGTCCTTCTCCTTGAGCAGACCCTTGACCCGCGCGTAGCGGTTCACGACGTTCGTCAGGGCCTTCTTCAGGCCCTCCTCGTGCATACCGCCCTCGTGTGTGTTGATCGTGTTCGCGAAGGAGTGGATCGACTCCGCGTAGCCGGTGTTCCACTGCAGCGCGACCTCGACCTCCGCGTCGGGCTCCTTCTCCTCCATGTAGACCACGCGGTTGTGCAGGGTCTCCTTGCCCGTGGACAGGTGCTTCACGAAGTCCGCGATCCCGCCCGACGCCTTGAACACCTGCTTGGACGGTGGGTCCTCGCGCTCGTCGATCAGTTGGATCTCGATGCCCTTCGTGAGGAACGCCTGCTCCTGGAGCCGCTCGGCGAGCAGGCGCGGATCGAACTCGGTCGACTCGGTGAAGACGTCGGGATCGGGCCAGAACGTGATGATCGTCCCGGTCTTCCTCGACGCCCTGCCCTTCGTCAGCTTGCTCGTCCGCTTGCCGCGCGAGTACGTCTGCGTCCAGACGTACCCGTGGCGCATCACCTGCGCGGTCAGCTTCTCCGACAGCGCGTTCACCACCGACACGCCGACGCCGTGGAGCCCGCCCGAGATCCGGTACCCCTCGCCCCCGAACTTGCCGCCGGCGTTCAGGGTCGTCAGGACCACCTCGACCGCGGGACGGCGGTCCTTGGCCTTCGGGATGGGCTTCACGGGGATCCCACGGCCGTTGTCCTCGACCTGGCACGAGCCGTCCGTGCGGAGCCGAACGACGATGCGGTCGCAGAAGCCGGCCATCGCCTCGTCGATCGAGTTGTCGACGACCTCGTACACCAAGTGGTGCAGGCCGCGGGTCGAGGTGGTCCCGATGTACATCCCGGGGCGCAATCGGACGTGCTCGACGCCCTCCAGGACCTGGATGTCCTGCGCCTCGTAGTGACCTGGCTTCTTCGTCTTCGGAACCGCTGCGGTTGCCAAACGCCCTCCACTCACCCGGGCACGCCGGTGGCCGGTGCGCCTATCGGGGGCCGCGGGTCGCGCCGGACGCGTCCCCTAATCCTATCAATTGACGGGGCGCGCGACCCGATCTGGAGCACCCCGTCCACCGCCGTGAACTCCTTGTGCTACAACGCTTTCCGAGGATCCGGGCGGACGACGATCTGCACGCGCTTCACGTCCTCGGCGTTGAGCGCCTGATTGGCACGATCCCGGATCGCATCGACGAGGAACCGCGCCTGCGCGCCCCATGCGCCGGTGCTCGCGGCGACGACCAGGACGCCGTGCTCGAGCGTCACCGGCGCGGTCTCGGCGGCCAGTCGGGGGCCGACGACGGCGTCCCACTCGGCGGCCAGCCGGCCGACCGGCAGACCCCGGGCGAAGACCTGCTCGCGCAGCAACCCGTCCAGGACGTCGCCGATCGGGGACTCCTCCAGCGTGCGTCGGTCGCGGCGCCGTCGCCATCCCGTGCTGTGCGGCATCAGGCGCGAACCTCCACGCTCCCAGCGCGCACATCCCACACCTGGGTGGCCTGCGGGGGCACGTGCGCCTCGTCGGCGACCGAGACGAACATCTGTCCTCGCCCCGCAAGACGCTCGGCGATCTGCCGCTGTCGACGAGGGTCGAGCGCCGAGAACGGGTCGTCGAGCAGCAGGACCGGCCGCTCCCCCACCTCGTCCGAGATCGCCTCGGCCAGGCCGAGCCGCAGGCACAGCGCCGCCGCCCAGCCCTCCCCGTGGCTGGCGAACGCCCGCGCGCCGAGGTCGCGGACGGCCAGCTCCAGCTCGTCGCGGTGCGGCCCCACCAACGTGGTCCGGCGGACCAGCTCGTCCGGTCGGCGCTCGGCGAGACGCGCCCGGAAGGCCGGCTCGAGCGGCTCGCCGGTCACCGAGGGCCGGTAGGAACACGCCAGACCATAGCCTGCGAGGTGCCGGTACTCGTCCTCGGCGGCGCCGGACAGACGCGCCGTCGCCTCCGCGCGGAGCCGAGTGAGGGCGCAACCGGACTCCACGAGCTCCTCGTCCCACACCGCTAGGCCGCTCGGCTCGTCTCGGCCGTCCCAGTCCTTGAGCAGCCGGTTCCGCTGTCGTAGCGCCCGGTCGTATGCGGTGATCGCGCCCTCCTTCAGCGGCCAGAGCGCGCGGATCGCCTCGTCGAGGAAGTCTCGCCGCTTCGACGGGTCCCCGATCACGATCGCCAGGTCGTCCGGTGAGAAGAACACCGCCCGAACCTGGCGGCGGAGGTCGCGGCGGCGGCGCACCGCCGAGCGGTTGAGCTGCGCCCGGCTGGCGCCTCGACCCGGGATCTCGACCTCGACGAGGATCCGCCCGTTATCGGTCTCGACCTCTCCCCTGGCGAAGGCGCGCTCGGCGCCCCGCCGGACCACCGGTTCGGCGGACGAGGTGCGAGGCGACCCGAGGAAGAACAGGAACGCGATCCCTTCCATCAGGTTCGTCTTGCCCTCGCCGTTCGGCCCCACGATCACCACGAGGCCCTCCGGCACGTCCTCGACACGGGTATGGGCATGGTTCCGGAAGTCCCGGAGCTCAGCCCAGGAAAGGCGCAAGGCCCGCGGCCTAGCCGACGGGCGTCGGCAGCCGCACGGGCATCACGAGGTACGTGAACTCGTCCCCCTCACCGCGCACGATCCCCGGCTTCAGCCCGTCCCGCACCTCGAGCCGCACGGTCTCGCCGCTGACCGCAGACAGTCCGTCCGACAGGTAATGGGGGTTGAACGCCGCCGTGATGTCCTCGCCCTCGTACCGCGCCTCCACGGCCTCCACCGCCTGTCCCAGGTCGGGCGACTGCGACGACAGCTTGACGCCGAGCGCGTTGAACTCCATGCGCACCGGCGACGTGTCCCGCGCGAGCAGGCCGACCCGGCGAACCGCGTCGAGCAGCTGCTGCCGCGAGACCGTCAGGCGATTCTCATAGGCCTCCGGCAAGAGCTGGCGGTAGTTCGGGAACTCTCCCTCGATCAGCCGGGACGTGAGGGTGAACCCCCCGACCTGGAACGAGGCCTGGCTCTCGTCGACGAAGATCTCGATGTCGCCCTTCTCGAGCGCCTGAGCCGCACGGCCCGCCTCCGAGAGCGCGCGCTCGGGCACGATCGCCTTGCCTTCCGTGGCGGCGGTCGCTACCACATCGCGCACGGCCAACCGGTACGAGTCCGTCGAGACGAGCGTCACGCCCTCGCGGCTGACCTCGAGCAGGACCCCGGTCAACACCGGACGGGCCTCGTCACGCGACGCAGCCCGCGCGACCTGTCCGACGGCTTCGGCGAACGTGGGGGCCGGCACGACGATCCGCGTCCCCGCCGGCGGCTGCAGGGCGGGGAAGTCCTCCGCCGGCAACAGTCGCAGCGAGCCCTCGTACGCGGCACAGCGGATCCGCGCCTGTGTCTGATCCGCCTCGAACTCCACGGGCGCGTCCGACAGGCTCTTGACCGTATCGGCCAATAGACGCGCGGGCACCAGGGCGATGCCATCCTCGGTCGCCTGCACGTCGATCGTCAGCCGCGCCGAGACCTCCAGATCGGTCGTCGTGAGCGTCAATCCCTCGCCCGCCCGGGCCTCGATCAGCACACCCGTGAGCGCCGGGATGCCGGGACGCGAGGACACCCCGCGTTGCACGGTCTGGAGCGCCTCGGACAGAGCGTCGCGGTCACACCGGAACTTCACGTGTCCACCCCCTCACTGCTTCTTCCGGTCTTGTTCTTCCATACCAGTAGTGGTAGGGGCGGTGGAAAAGCGGACAACCACCCCAAGATCCGAGCGTACGGCCAGGGTCCGACATGTGGGAACCGAGGGGGAAACGGTGCGTTGCCCAGGAGAGGACCTGGGTCGTGCCACGGCTGGCCCCACGTTTCCCACCAGGTGCTCCACCGTCATCACGACGCCCTCGCCCGCTCGCGGATCGTCCGCGAGAGCTCCTGGACGTGACGATAGACCGGCTCGCGGTCCCGCATGTTCTTGTCGATCTTCGTGACGCCGTGCAGGACGGTGCTGTGGTCGCGGCCGCCGAAGAACTCTCCGATCCGCACGTAGGACATCGCGGTGCATTCGCGCAGGAGGTACATGGCCACGTGCCGCGCGGTCGTGAGCGGCCGTGAGCGGCTCGGAGAGACCAGGTCGTCGACCGACAGGCCGAAGTACCGGGCCGTCTCCTCGAGGATCAGCGCCGGCGGGATCTCGGTCTCGCCCTGCGGCAGGAGATCCTCGAGCGCGTGCTCGGCGAGCTCGGGCGTGATCGGGTGGCCGGTGAGGTCGCTCCACGCGACCACCCGGACCAGCGCGCCCTCGAGCTCTCGGATGTTCTGGTCGAAGCGGGAGGCGATGAATTCGATGACGTCGTCGGGCACGTGGACCGACTCGCGTTGCGCCTTGAGCTGGAGGATCGCGATCCGCGTCTCGAGGTCCGGCGGCTGGATGTCGACGCACAGGCCCAGGCGGAACCGGCTCTGGAGGCGGTCCTCCATGCCGAGCTCCTGGGGTGGGCGGTCCGAGGCGATCGCGATCTGGCGCTCCTTCTCGTGCAACGCATTGAACGTGTGGAAGAACTCGGTCTGCGTCTCCTCCCGCTTGGCGAGGAACTGGATGTCGTCGACGAGCAGCACGTCGACATCGCGGTACCGCGCCGCGAACTGGTAGCCCTGGCGCTCTCGGACGGCCTTGATGAACTCGGCCATGAAGTGCTCGCTCGTCACGTACTTCACGCGCAGGCGCGGCGCGAGCCGCGCCATGTGATGGCCGATCGCGACGAGCAGGTGTGTCTTGCCGAGGCCGACGCCGCCGTACACGAACAACGGGTTGTAGGCCTTCGAGGGTGGTGCCTCGGCGACGGCCATCGCCGCGGCATGGGCGAACCGATTGGACGGGCCCGCCACGAACGTCTCGAACGTGTACTTCGGGAACGGGAGGCCCGCCGGCGCGGGCTGCTGCCCGTGCTCGCCGGCGCGCCGGGGCGTTGGGGCAGGCTCGGGAGGCGGCGGCTCCCGAACGGCGCCGGGGTCCGAGGGGGCAACGACGAACTGAACTCGCACGGAGCCGCCGGCCGCGTCCGACGCGACCCGCTCGATCATCTGGACGTAGTGCTTGGCCAGCCAGTCACGCACGTACTCGGAGGGGGCCGCGACCTCGAGCACACCGTCACGGAGGTTCGTCGCTCGGACCCCCGTGAACCACATGGCGTACGAGCTCTCGGCGAGCTCGCGTCGCGCCCGGTCCGCGACCTGCGACCAGGTTCGCTCCGCGGCCTCCTCGTGGGACGTAACGGCCATATCCACAGCGCCTTTCCACACGTGTGGAAACCCTTCGGGGAAGGCCTAAGCGGGCGCCGTGGGGGAGTGGGGCGGGCGCCCGGGGGGAAGCGCGCCGCACTATAGCACCGCTCTTTTCCCCAGACCCTCGTGGGCAGGCCCTTTTGACGGTCTTTCTGCGCACACCGCACTTTGTCCTGCAGCGACGTGCTCCCGTATACTCTGCCGCGCCGGCCGGAAGGGCCGGCTCTTCCGACCGACGAGGCCTCGATGTCCAAGCGCACCTTCCAGCCGAACAACCGTCGCCGCAAGAAGACGCATGGGTTCCGTCACCGGATGCGGACCCGCGCGGGACGAGCGATCATCACCCGCCGCCGGTCCAAGGGCCGCGCCCGCCTGTCCGCCTGAACCGCCACGGACGTCCGACGCGTGCTCGAAGAGGGCCGTTCGGTGCACGGAACGCGGGTGGTAGCCTTTCTCGCGCCCGGCCGAGGTCAGGCTGCGTTCGTCGCGGGACGTCGAGTAGGGAGCGCCGTGGTGCGCAACCGGGCTCGGCGGATCATGCGCGCGGCGTGGCGCGAGCTCTCCCCCCGGATCCAGGCAGGCTATGACGTCGCGTGGGTGGCGCGGTCGACCATCCGCGGGGCACGGACACAGGATCTGGTGGAGGAGATGAACGAGCTGCTCGCGGCGGCACGGGTGGTGGTCGAGTGAAGCGCCTGGGCTCAGTGTTCTGGGCGGCCGGCGCGCCGGCGCGGCTGCTCCTCCTCGGGCTCGTCAAGGTCTACCGCGTAACGCTTTCGGGCTGGCTCGGTGGGCAGTGTCGCTTCTACCCCACGTGTTCCCACTACGCCGAGGACGCGATCCGCACCCACGGTGCGCTGAAGGGAAGCGCGATGGCCGTTTGGCGGATCGCCCGTTGCGGGCCGTTCACCGATGGCGGGGTGGATCACGTTCCGCCGCGCCGAGACAGGGACGATGAGTATGTCTCTGTCACACGGAGGGCCGCTACGTGACGGGGCTGGTGGTCTGGCAATGGCTCCTCGACGGACTGGGATGGGTCCTCGCCCAGATCTACGAGGTGATCCCGAACTACGGCATCACGATCATCGTGCTGACCATCGTGATCCGGCTCGTGCTGCTCCCGTTGGGGATCA
>DASTPT010000127.1:0-3304 GCA_035762085.1 Actinomycetota bacterium
GTGGCGGCTCCCCCGTACCTGTACTCGGGCCCCTCCCCCGTGGCGTCGCTCGCGACGGCGCTCGCCGGCCTGGCCGCGAACGACACCCGGGGCGACCTCAACCGGTACGAGGCCTACCGGAAGACGCAGCGGGTCCTGGACCGACTGCACGAGCTCAGCGTCTGGACGCCGAACCGGTCCGGTTTCCCGATCGTGCAGATCCCGCTCGCCAGCGCAGGCGACCTGGATGCCGTCGGCCGGTACCTGTTCGAGCGCGGCGTCTACGTCACCATGGCCGTGTACCCGCTCGTCCCACGGGACGAGGTCGGCTTCCGGGTCCAGGTGACCGCCGCGAACGGGGACGACGAGGTCGACCTGCTCTGCGACGTGCTCGGCGAGGTCGACGAGCGGTTCCGGCTCCTGCACGGCCGGTCCGGGCGCCCGGCGCTCGAGGACCGGACCCCGGCGTGAGCCTGGGAGGCGCCCGGGAGCCGTAGGGCGGAGTCCGGACGCCGTGCTGCGTATCCCCCGTGCGGCCCACGGCCCGCGCCTAAGGTCCTCATCCCGCATTCCCGATAACCAACCTATGGAGCAACGAGCGTGGCTCGTGTGCGTGGTCGTCGGCGTGGGCGCGGCACTCGCGTACCTGTTCGTCCCCGACCGCGGTGCATGGCTGTTCGACATCCTGGCGATGTCCCTGGCGCTGGCGGTCGTGCTGGCGGTCCCGGTCTCGACGGACGGGGGCGCCGGGATCGCCCGCGCCCGGCTGCTCGTGGTCGCCGCGGCCGCGCTGCTCCCGCAGGCCGTCGGCGCCGTCCAGCTGGTTCGGGGCGAGCCCGCGCACAGCGGGGTCGCCGCGGTCGCGACGTGCACGCTGTTCGTGTTGGTCGTGCTCCGTGTCTCGGGTCTCGTCCGGACGGTCGAGGCGAACAAGGCCATCGCCGAGGACCTCACGCGGCGCCGGAGCGAGGCCCGGTTCGCCTCGCTCGTCCAGCACTCCTCGGACGTGGTCACGGTGGTGGATGCCGACTCCACCGTCCGGTGGATCAGCCCGTCGGTCGAGCGCGTGCTCGGCCACGACCCCTCGGAGCTCCGCGGCACGAAGCTCACGGCGATCGTCCACCCCGAGGACAAGACGGGCGTGCTGCACTTCCTCGTGAGCGGCGGTGTCGAGGGCGACGCTCACCCGGCCCTGGCAGAGTTCCGCCTCCGCCACCGTGAGGACTTCTGGGTCCACGTCGAGACGCTCCGGACGAACCTGCTCCAGGACCCGAACGTGCGCGGGATCGTCCTGAACACACGCGACGTGTCCGAGCGCAAGGCGTTCGAGGAGCAGCTCGAGCACCAGGCCTTCCACGACACCACGACCGGCCTCGCAAACCGGGCGCTGTTCCGGGACCGCGTCGAGCACGCCCTCGAGCGGCAGATCCGCGACGACCGCCCGGTCTCGATCCTGTTCATGGACCTGGACGACTTCAAGACGATCAACGACTCGCTCGGCCACGCGACCGGCGACCGGATGCTCGCCGAGGTCGGCGAGCGCCTCCGGAACTGCCTGCGCGCGGCCGACACGGCCGCCCGGCTCGGCGGCGACGAGTTCGCGATCCTGCTCGAGGACGGAGGCGAGGGCCTGGGGGCGGCCGACGTCGCCGCGCGGATCCTGTCGGCGCTCGAGGCGCCGTTCCAGCTGGGCGACACGCAGGTCGTCTGCCGAGCGAGCGTCGGGATCGCGACGGCCGACCGCGACCGCGACGGGATCGCCAGTGTCGAGGAGCTGATGCGCAACGCCGACGTGGCGATGTACATGGCCAAGGAATCGGGCAAGAACCGCTACCAGATCTTCGAGCCCGCGATGCACGACACCGCGCTGAAGCGCCTGGAGCTCAAGGCCGACCTGCAGCGAGCGCTCGACAACGGCGAGTTCGTCCTCCACTACCAACCCGTGATCGAGCTCGAGACCGGCGACGTCAGCGGTCTGGAGGCCCTCCTGCGGTGGCAGCACCCGCGCCGAGGGCTTGTCCCGCCGATGGACTTCATCCCGCTCGCCGAGGAGACGGGGCTGATCGTGCCGATCGGCAACTGGGTGCTGCTCGAGGCGACGCGCCAGGCGAGAGCGCTGCAGGAACGCTATCCCGTCTACCCGCCCCTGCACATGGCCGTGAACCTGTCGGCCCGTCAGCTCCAGCGCCCGGAGATCGTGGCCGACGTGGCCGAGGCGCTCATGCAGTCGGGCCTCGCGCCGAGCAGCCTGGTCCTCGAGATCACCGAGAGCGTGATGATGCAGGACGTCGAGCTCTCGGTGCAGCGCCTCACCGAGCTGAAGGAGATCGGCGTGCGGCTGGCGGTCGACGACTTCGGCACCGGGTACTCGTCGCTCAACTACATCCAGCAGTTCCCCGTGGACATCCTGAAGGTGGACAAGTCCTTCGTCGACGCGGTGAACACCGACCCGCGCAAGTCGGCGCTCACGGCCACGATCATCAAGCTCGCGGCCGACCTGGAGCTGCGACCGGTGGCCGAGGGGATCGAGCGCGCCGATCAGCTGGAGCAGCTCCTGGCGCTCCACTGCGACCTGGGGCAGGGGTTCTACTTCGCGAAACCGCTCACGATGGACGGGATCGACGACCTGCTGACCGCCCGCCGAACACTGGAGAACCGCGATGTCGAGCTCTCCTCGTAACCCGGCCGCTCCCGCTCGGGTCCAGGGTGACCGCGTATGCTGCATGCGTACGAGCCGCGCGGTTCGTGCCGCGGCGCCCTTCCCCCGTTCGTGGGAGCATGACGTGCAGGTGAACACCGCCGACGGGGCCTTGATGGAGGAGACGGAGTGACCATGGCGACGCCCGCCGGCAGGATCAGCGTCCTCATCGCCGGCAATGTCTACGTCAAGCGCGCGCTGGTGCGTCGCTTCCTCGAGGACGACGGCTACGAGGTCGTCGGCGACGTCGTGGACCCCGAGGTGGTCGTCCCCGCGATCCTGGCCGGCCGCCCGGACGCCGTCCTGCTCGACGAGGATCTCACCCGTCGGGGCCTCACGATCGACCAGATCCGTGCCGCGTCGCCGGACATCCGGGTCGTGGCGTTCACGTCCGTGAGCCCGGGCGAGGGCACGCCGCCGATCGGTGCGGACGGATACCTGACGAAGGGCGTCGGGCTCTCCGCCGTGACGTCGACGCTGCGACGCCTGTTCGCCGAGCCGTTCAAACCGGTCCTCGTGGGCGCCGCCGCGAGCGGGGCAGCCGGCCTGGCCGTCGCGACGGCCACGGGCGAGGCAGCGGGCGCGCCGGAGGCGGAGCACGGACGGGATTGGCACCGCTACCTCGCC
>DASTPT010000128.1:0-9029 GCA_035762085.1 Actinomycetota bacterium
CTGGGTCGCGGGCTTCGAAGGAGCGAAGCCCGGGATCGCGATCAAGGCGGAGCCACAACCCGGGGGTCCCAGCTACGGCCAGGGATATGCGCCTCCACCGCTCAACTGGGTCGACCGGGCCAGGGTGTACCAGGTGGACCAGGAGACGTGCGTCCCCTACGACTGCTTCGTGGGTGTCCTCGTGACCGAGGAGTTCGAGCGCACGAAGCCGGGGGCCTTCCAGCTCAAGTTCTACGCCCCGGATGTCGGGAACGTGCGGGTCGGCTGGCGGGGTAAGAACGAGAAGGAGCAGGAGGAGCTCGTCCTCGTCGACCTCATCCAACTCACCGAGGAGGAGATGGCGGGGGTCCGCGAGCTGGCGCTCGAGCTCGACGCGAACGGGTATCGACGCGCCGAGGGCTCGTGGGGCCAGACGCCCCCGGCCGAGCCACTCGGTTCCTGACGTCCGCGGGGTCGTTCACCGAACCTTCAGCGTTCCTTCAGCTCGCGCAGATACGCTTCGGCCCAGGTCAGCGGGATGTCTTCACGGGTCGAGGTGACGGTGCGGAGCGATCGACGGGCCGCGAGCGCGCGTGGAAGGTCCTCTCGGACCGTGTTCGTCGTCGCCGCACTGCTAGCGCTGGCCGCCTCCGCGTGCTCGAAGACGAGCAGCTTCGAGAACCTGATGGACATCGGCGTGTGCGATCCGGACACGGGGACGTTCACGAGCGACGTCGACAACCCGTACTTCCCGCTCCCGGTCGGCCAGCAGGTCGTGCTCGAGGGCGGCGGCGTGCTCGTGCGGATCACGCCGCTCGACGAGGTCCGGACCGTGGCCGGCGTCGAGACGCGCGTCGTCGAGGAGTACGAGGAGATCGACGGCCGGTTGGTCGAGATCTCGCGCAACTTCTTCGCGCAGGCCGAGGACGGGACCGTCTGCTACTTCGGCGAAGAGGTCGACATGTACGACGAGAACGGCGAGATCACGTCGCACGCGGGCGCGTGGATCGCCGACGGCGGGCGCTATCGGCCGGGGATCTTCATGCCGGGGTCGCCGCAGGTCGACCGGGCCTTCCAGCAGGAGGTCGCGCCGGGCGTCGCCGAGGACCAGTCGAAGATCGTCGCGCTCGGCGAGCAGACGGAGGTCCCGGGTGGCACCTTCGAGGACACGGTGGTCATGCTCGACCGCGATCCGCTGGGCGGCGGCGAGGACCGGAAGGTCTACGCCGAGGGCGTCGGCCTGATCGTCGACGAGGCGGCCGAGCTGACCGAGTTCGTTTCACCCTGACCTGCTGCGTCAGTCCGCGTTCGCCGAGGGGAGCGTCACCGTGAATCGGGCGCCGCCGATCGGCGCATCGGTCACCGCCACGGAGCCGCCGTGCGCGCGGGCGATCTCGGAGACGATCGCCAGACCCAAGCCGGTGCCGCCGTGCTGTCGGTCGCGCGCGTCGTCCAGCCGCGTGAAGCGCTCGAACACGGCCTCGCGCATCTCCTCCGGGACGCCGGGGCCGTCGTCGTCGACCTCGAGGACCACGCCACCGTCCTCCTCGCGGAGCGCCAGGCGGACCCGATGGACCGCGTGCCGCACGGCGTTGTCGGTCAGGTTGCGGATCAGCCGCTCGAGCTGCTCGCGGTCGCCGAGCACCCGGCCGGCCGAGACGCCAGAGCCGTCCACGCGCAGTTCCGTCGAGGCGCGGAGCCGCTTCATGTCGTCGAACAGGAGGTCGTCCACGTCGACGGGCGAGGACTCGAGCGGGAGCGTGCCCTCGTCGACCCTGGTGAGCAGCAGCAGGTCCTCGACGATGCGCTGCACCCGAGCGTCCTCCTCGAGCACGACCTCGGCGAGCTCCTGCGTCGACGTCCCGTCGGGGTGCGACTGGGCGACCTCGGCGTGCTGACGGATCGCGGCGACGGGGGAGCGGAGCTCGTGCGACGCGTCGGACACGAAGCGGCGCTCGCGCAGCCTGGCCTTCTCCAGACGTGTGAGCATCACGTTCATCGTCGAGGCGAGCCGGGCGATCTCGTCCTTGCCCGTCGGCTGTGGGACGCGGCGGTGGAGCTCACGGCTCGAGATCGCCTCGACCTCCGCCCGGATCGCGTCGACCGGCGCGAGCGCCCGCCCCACGACACGCCACGTCACGATGCCAACCACCAGCAGGAGGAGGGGGACGCCGACGGCAAGGAGGCCCAGCATCCGCCCGTGCGTCTCCTGCACGACCTCGAGGCTGCGTCCGACGAGGACCGTCAGCGCGCCGTTCGTTCCGTCCGCCTCCAACGCCACCGCGAGGAACGGGCCGTCCTCGAACGGGACCTCGTCGAGCGTTCGAACCTCACCCGGTTCCAGCGCGGCGAGTGGATCGGTGTCCGACACGTTCGTGCTGGCCGCGACTACCGCCCCATCACCGTCGACGATCTGGACGAACTCCTCGTCCTCCTCCACCGCGGTGAGCGTGCCGGGGTCCTCGTCGGCCTCGAGTCCCTCGGCCACCGCCTCGGCGCGGGCCTCGGCGCTGGTCCGCACGTTGTCGCGCAGCGACGCCTCGAGGAGTACCACCATCGCGATCGACGCCGCCACGAGCGTGACCCCCACCGCGACCACGGCCACGCCGGTCGTGCGCACGCGGATCGTGTCCATCCGCTGCCGCACGCGGGTCCCCGCCGAGACGGGGGCGGACTCAGCCATCGTCCGCCAACCGGTATCCCACGCCGCGGATCGTCTCGATCGTCACGCGTCCGAACGGCCGGTCGAGCTTGTTCCGCAGGTGCCCCACGTACACCTCGACG
Source organism: Actinomycetota bacterium (assembly GCA_035762085.1). Classification (GTDB taxonomy): domain Bacteria; phylum Actinomycetota; class UBA4738; order UBA4738; family HRBIN12; genus HRBIN12. The sequence goes on from DASTPT010000128.1 coordinate 2,764, forward strand.
ATGTTCGGGTCGCCGTCGAACGTGTAGTCCCACACGTGGTCGAGGATCTCGCGCTTGGACACGACGTCGCCCTTGCGGCGCAACAGGAACTCGAGGAGGGCGCCCTCGCGCGCCGTCAGCTCGACCTCGGCCTCGCCCCGCCAGGCGCGTCGTGTCGCAGGGTCGAACCGCAGGTCGCCGGTCTCGAGGACGGCCGGCCGCTCGGTTGCGCCCCGCCGGATCAGCGCTCGGATCCGGGCGAGGAGGACGACGAACGAGAACGGCTTCGTGACGTAGTCGTCGGCGCCTGTGTCGAGGGCCTCGGCCTCGTCGTACTCGCCGTCCTTGGCCGTGAGCATGAGGATCGGCGTCCACACGCCCTCCTCGCGGAGCGTCGCGCAGACCTGGTAGCCGTTCAACCCCGGCAGCATGATGTCGAGCACGATCGCGTCGTACGGGTTCTCGCGGGCCATCCACAGACCGTCCGTGCCGGTCAGGGCGACGTCGGCCGCGAACCCCTCCGCCTCCAGGCCCTTCTTGAGACCCGCGGCGAGCCGCTTCTCGTCCTCCACGACCAGGACGCGCATCCCGTCCCTCCCCGCGGTGCCGACGGTCCCCCATCATCATCGCAGAACCTGAACGAGCGCTGAAGGTTGCCTGAGTCGGCGCTGGTCGACCTTAGCCATCCCTTAACCGGTCCTTCAGCCTGGGCTCAGCGTGGTGGACGAGACTGAAGGCCAGGAGTTCGCACGCCGAACATCTGGGTTGGAGCGCGAGCGACGACGCCCGGACGTCGACGGTGGGGGAGTCCGAGGCACCGATCTTGAGGGAGGGATCGGGATGAGCGGGAACCCTGACTCCGTGATGGTGCGAGACGACATGAGCGCCCTCGAGTACCACGAGGCGGCGTGGGCCGCCCACGATCTCGAGACGGCGCCGCCGGACCCGTCGGCTCTGTCCGATCGGGCGCTGACCGCGATCCTGCGCTACGAGACGAGCGACATGCCCGCGGAGGCGATCCGGGCCGTGAAGGCCGAGCGATTGCGCCGCACCCGTCCGTGGGGGTTCGTAGAGATCGCCCTCGGGTTCGCGATCATCGCGATCCTCGCGGCGAGCGGCGTCGTGATCGGCTGGTTCCTGCTGGTCCACTAGGCGCCCAACGCCCTCCGCACGTCCGGCCGCTTGACGCTCCGACGCCCGGATGCGACCGTCACCTGCCGATGGATCACGAGCCGGAGCGATGTTGCTTCGACGACTGGGCGGACTTCTACGCCAGGCGGGCGAGGCGCCGTCGTCTGGGCGGCGTCTCGCGCGACCTGATCCGCGGGCTCGAGGACGGGGGGCTCCGCGGCCGGACGATCCTGGACGTCGGATGCGGCGCAGGCGGGCTCGTCCTCGAGGCGCTCGAGCGTGGGGCGACGTCGGCGACGGGCTTCGATCTCTCGCCGGCCTCGATCGAGCAGGCGCGCCGGATCTCCTCGGAGCGGGGCCTCGGCGAGCGGGCAAGGTTCGCGGTTGCAGATGGTTCCGACGCGCCGCTCGACGCGCACGACGTCGTCGTGCTGGACAAGGTCTTCTGCTGCTTCGCGGACGCGGACCGGCTCCTCGCGAACACCCTGCCGGCGGCCCGCTCCGTGTACGCGTTCACGGTCCCGCCCTCGGCCGGGCTCCGTGGGGCCGCCCGCCGGACGCTCGCGACGGTCGAGAACGCGTGGTACGCGCTGCGACCGCGGCGGCACGGTGGGTTCCGGTCGCACGTCCACGACGTCGGCGCGCTGGACGCCGGCATCCGGGACGCGGGGTTCAGGCCCGCGTTCGCCCGTCGTCGGCTCTGGTGGGACGTCCGCGTCTACGCGCGGTGAAGCTCAGCGGAGCGCTCGCCACTCGCGGTCGAGCATCGCGTAGACGACCTCGCTCTGCCACTCGCCCTTCACCCACTCGTTCTCGACCAGGTGGGCCTCGCGGCGCATCCCGAGCTTGTCGAGCACCCGGGCCGAGGCCGCGTTGCGCGCCTCCAAGCTCCCGACGACGCGATGGAAGCCCACGTCGTCGAACGCGATCGCGAGCACCGCGCGTGCGGCCTCGGTCGCGTAGCCGTTGCCCTGGTGGTCGGGGTGCACGATGTAGCCGATCTCGGCGAGCGAGTGCGCCTCGCTCACGAACCGCAGGATGACGTCGACGACCATGTCGTCCGTCCCGTGCCGCACCGCGGCGAGCGCGAGGACGTCGCCCTCTCGACGGATCGACCGGAACCGAATCCGATCCTCGAGCGCTCGGCGCGCCTGATCCCGCGTGTGGACGTCCCAATAGAGGTATCGGACGATCTCCGGGTTCGAGCGCATCGCGTAGACGGTATCGAAGTCCCCGGGCTCGAAGGCGCGCAGCACGAGGCGCTCGGTCCCGATCGGCCCCACGTAGTCGTACCCTCGCATCCCCCTCCTCCCACCCCGGAGGGCGACGAGTGTACGGTGCGGCCATGACGGCCGGCGCTCGACCTTCGGACCGCGCGGCATGGCTGCTGCGGCTCCGGCGCGAGAACGAGGAGCAGGAGTCCGCGCTGGCGCCCGACTACGATCGGTACTGGGGAGAGATCGGGGACACGCACCGAGCGTTCGTCGAGCGCCTCTGCTCGATGGTGCCGGCGGACGGACGGGTCCTGGACGCGGCCTGCGGGACCGGGAAGTACTTCGGTCTGGTCCTCGAGAGCGGGCGCTCGCTCGTCGGCACGGACCACACGCGGGCGTACCTGGACGTCGCGCGCGGGAAGTTCCCCGACGTGCCCACGGAGAAGCACGACCTGCAGGAGCTGCCGTTCGGGCCCGAGTTCGACGGCGTCATGTGCGTGGATGCGATGGAGTTCGTCCCTCCGGAGGAATGGCCGGTCGTCCTCGCGGGCTTCCGTCGTGCGCTCCGGCCGGGCGGCTGGCTCTATCTCACCGTCGAGCTCGTCTCGGAGACCGGGGTGTCCGCCGCGAACGCGGAGGCTCGCGCCGCCGGTCTGCCGGTCGTGGACGGTGAGGTCATCTGGCGCGACCCGGACCCGTACTACCACCACTACCCGAGCCTCGAGCGGGTCCGGGCCTGGATAAACGAGGCCGGGTTCGCGATCGAGGATGAGGTCGAGGGACCGTGGGACGAGGGGTACGCGTACCACCACGTGCTCGCCCGACGGTCCGCGGCACCGTGAGCGGGCTGCGCGGCCTGGTCCTCACCGTGCGGTTCCTGTGCGAGCTCGGCATGCTCGTCGCGCTCATGGTCTGGGGGTTCCACGTCGGCGAGGGCGCCTGGGCGTTCGTCCTGGGTATCGGCGCGCCCGCGGCCGCGGCGGCCGTCTGGGCGATCTTCGTCGCGCCGAGGGCGGTGTGGCCGGTGCGGCGGGCGCTCCGCGTCTCGATCGAGATCGACCTGTTCACGATCTCGGCGGTGGCGTTGTGGTTCGCGGGGTACCCGGCGTTGGCCGTCGCGCTCGGCGTGCTCGGGATCGCGACGTCGCTCGTGAACGCGTGGCAGGAGGGGCGCGGCGAGGCCGTGCCGTAGGCTCTCGCGCGTGGACGACGACCGACGTATGACCGCCGTCCGGCGCGCGAGCGTCGACGAGGTGCCCGAGCTCGCCGCGCTGCTCGCCCGCGCCTTCTCGGAGGACGCGATCATGGTCTGGACGACGCTCGAGCCCGATCGTGAGGCGACGGTCGCGGCGTTCTTCCGCGGGTTCGACGCGGTGGCCGCCGAGCACGGGTGGCTCTGGACGGCCCGCGGCCTGCGGGGGGTCGCGCTGTGGGCGCCCCCGGGGAGCGAGGCCGCGTTCGAGGCGCTCACGTTCGAGCTCGGCGACGGCGTTCGCGAGCTCCTCGGCGAGGCGGCCGGGCGGTACGTCTCGTTCTGGGGCTGGGCCGAATCCCTCCGCCCCGCCGAGCCGCATTGGTACCTGGACCACGTCGCCGTCGACGCCTCGGCCAGAGGAACGGGTCTCGGGGTGGCGCTCGTGCAGCATGGGCTCGCGTCCGCGCGGGCCGACGGGCTGCCGGCGTTCCTGTGCACCTCCCGGCCGGACAACGTCGGGTTCTACGAGCGGCGGGGCTTCGTCGTGGAGCACGACGGGGACGCCCCGGACGGCGGCCCACATGTGTGGTTCATGCGCTCGGATCCGCCGCCCTCCCGGTGGTGACCTGAGGTCAGGCGGTCGGGACCACTGGCCCGGCGCCGCCCGCCATCCGGCACCGGCCCATCCTCGCGCCGCGCGTCACGCTGGAGCCGCGCACCCGTTCGGAAGGAGCGATCGATGCAGCACGAAGACCTGTTCGCGGCGATGGGCCGGGCGATCGTCGATGGCGACGCCGAGACGGCCGCCGAGCTCGCCCGTCGGGGCCTGGACGAGGGTGTGGCGCCGCTCGAGGCGATCGACCGCGGGTTCGTGCCGGGCATCGACCACGTCGGCCGGGAGTTCGCCGCCGAGAACATGTTCCTGCCCGAGCTGGTGCTGGCCGGCGAGGCGATGAAGTCGGCGATCGCCGTGCTCGAGCCCGAGATGGAGCGCACCGGCGCCGAGCGCGAGATCCACGGGACGGTGGTCCTGGCCGCCGCCCACGGCGACATCCACGACATCGGCAAGAGCCTGGTCGGCACGATGCTGTCGGCGTCCGGTTTCCGCGTGGTGGACATGGGCGTCGACGTCTCGGTCGACGGCGTGGTCGAGAAGGTGCGCCAGGTCGACGCCGACCTCGTCGGCATCAGCGCGCTGCTCACGACGACGATGGTCGGCCAGCGCGACGTGGTCGAGGCGCTGACCGCGGCGGGGCTCCGGGACTCGGTGAAGGTCATGGTGGGCGGCGCCCCCGTGACGCCGGAGTGGGCGGCCGAGATCGGCGCGGACGGCTTCGGCGAGGACGCCGCCCGGGCGGTCTCGCTCGCGCGCGAGCTGGTCGGGGCGTGATGGGGATGGTGGCGGTGCAACCGAGGATCGACCTGCTGACGCCCGAGATCGTGCAGCGCGTCGTGGACGAGGCGCTCCTGCTCCTGCGCGACCACGGCGTGAAGGTGCAGTCGCCGGAGGCGGTGGAGCTGCTCACCGCCGCCGGTGCGACGCCCGACGAGGACGTGCTCCGCATCCCCGAGCCCGTCGTTCGCGACGCGCTCGCCACCGTGCCGAACGTGTTCCACCTCCACGACCGGCGCGGCGAGCCGGCGGTGGCCTACGGGGCCGGCGCGGTCCAGTTCGACCCGGGGTCCTCCGGCGTGCACGTCCTGGATCCCGAGACGCTCGAGCACCGGCCGTCCACGACGGCGGACCTCGCGAGGTTGGTGAAGGTGGCCGAGATGCTGCCCGAGATCGACGCGCAGTCCACCGCGGTCGTCTGCGACGAGATCCCGAAGGACATCGGCGACCTGTGGCGCCTGTACGTGGTGCTCGAGCACTCGGCGCGGCCGATCGTCACCGGCGCGTTCTCGATCGCGGCGCTCCACCACATGATCGACATGGTCGCGATCTTCGCCGGCGGCCGGCAGGCCCTGGCACGCAAGCCACAGGCCGTGTTCGACGTGTGCCCGTCGCCGCCGCTGATCTGGTCGGCGTTCGGCGCGGAGAACCTGATCGAGCTCTCGCGTGCCGGCGTCCCCGCCGAGATGGTCTCGATGCCGCTCGCGGGTGCGGCGGCGCCGGTGACGCTCCTCGGCTCGATCACCCAGCACGCGGCCGAATGCCTGTCGGGGATCGCGATCCACCAGCTGGCGGCGCCCGGGGCGCCGATCGTATGGGGCGGCGCGCCGGCGATCTTCGACATGCGCAAGGGCACGACGCCGATGGGCGCGATCGAGACCGCGATGATCGACGCCGGCTACGCGCAGGTCGGCAGGTCCCTCGGCCTGCCCACGCACGCGTACCTGGGTGCGAGCGACGCGAAGGTCGTCGACGCCCAGGCGGGGCTGGAGAGCGGCGTCACGGCCGTGATCGGCGCGCTCGCCGGGATCGACATGATCTCGGGCGTGGGGATGCTCGACTTCCTCGCGTGCCAGAGCCCCGAGAAGCTCGTCGTCGACGCCGAGGCGATCGCGATGGCCAAGCGCCTGCTCGCCGGGATCGAGCAGCGGACCGAGACGCTCGCGCTCGAGCTGTTCGAGGGCATCGCCTTCAAGGGCGAGTTCCTGAAGCAGCCGGTCACGAGGGATCTGTTCCCGCTCGAGCAGCACGTGCCCTCGAAGGTGATCGACCGCGACTCGACGCGTGGCTGGCTGCAGTCCGGAGGGCTCGACACCTGGGCCCGCGCGAAGGAACGGACGGCCGCGCTGCTCGA
>DASTPT010000129.1:0-3541 GCA_035762085.1 Actinomycetota bacterium
GGGCGGCGCCGTGCGGATCGGCTTCTGCCACTACAACACGCCCGCCGAGGTGGACCGGGTGCTCGAGGAGCTCTCGGCGCTCGCCTGACGCGGCCGAACGCGTTTCCGCAGGTTGCTAGGATGATGCCGCCTCCCACACCACCTGCGAAAGGAACGCTATGCGCATCCTGATCCTCGGCGGCGACGGGTACCTCGGCTGGGCCACGTCGATGTACTTCTCGAAACGCGGCCACGACGTCCACGCCGTGGACAACTACCTCCGCCGGCGGATGCACGAGGAGAACGGCACCGACTCGCTCACCCCGATCCTCGAGACGCTCCCGGCCCGCGCGCGGGCGTGGAAGGACGTCACCGGCCTCGAGATCGGCGTCACCGAGGGTGACCTGACGGACTGGGACGTGGTCGAGCGCGTGTTCTCCGAGTTCCAGCCGGAGGCGATCGTCCACTACGGCGAGATGCCGAGCGCGCCGTACTCGATGATCGACCGCGACCACGCGGTGTTCACGCAGACGAACAACGTCACGAACACGCTCAACGTCCTGTACGCGATGGCCGAGATCGTGCCGGACGCACACCTGGTGAAGCTCGGCACGATGGGCGAGTACGGGACGCCGAACATCGACATCGAGGAGGGCTACATCGAGATCCACCACAACGGGCGCTCCGACGTCCTGCCCTTCCCGAAGCTGCCCGGGAGCTTCTACCACCTGTCGAAGGTGCACGACTCCCACAACATCCACTTCGCCTGCCGGATCTGGGGACTGCGCGCCACGGACCTGAACCAGGGCGTGGTGTACGGCATCGAGACCGAGGAGACGAAGCTCGACGAGCGCCTGGTCACGCGGTTCGACTACGACGAGCTGTTCGGGACGGCGCTCAACCGGTTCTGCCTCCAGGCCGTGATCGGCCACCCGCTCACCGCGTACGGCAAGGGCGGCCAGACGCGCGGGTACCTCAACATCCTCGACACGATGCGGTGCGTCGAGCTCGCGGTGCTCAACCCCGCCGGCGAGGGCGAGTTCCGCGTCTTCAACCAGTTCACCGAGCAGTTCTCGATCAACGAGCTCGCCGAGATCGTGCGCGAGGCCGCGCTCCACCACGGGCTGCAGGCCGAGCCCGTGCACGTCGAGAACCCGCGGGTCGAGATGGAGGAGCACTACTACAACGCGACGCACACGAAGCTGCTCGACCTGGGCCTGGAGCCGCACCTGCTCTCGGAGACGCTGATCGAGTCGATGTTCGATCAGATGGAGCGCTACCGGCACCGCGTGATCCCCGATCGGATCGACCCGCGGACGCGCTGGCGCGGCGTGCTCCGCGACCGCGTCCCCCGCTGAGCCCGGCCGCCGGGTGGTCGCCGCCGCTCGGCTAGAGTGAGGGACCGTGCTTGCCCTTCGGATCGTCGGCGGGGTGCTCGCCGTGGCGCTGTTCGTGCTCGCGGTCGTGCGCCATCAACGGCGGCAGATCAGCCGTCTCAACCTCATCATCACGACGGTCATCTCGGCGGCGGTCATCCTCCTCGCGATCGCGCCGTCGCTGTTCAACCCACTCTTCCAGGTGTTCAACTTCGAGCCGGGGAGCGGCCAGCGGCTCACCGCGGTCCTCCTGTTCGCGACCATCATCCTGTTCACCCTGCTGATCCGCGCACAATCCAGCGCCGACACGAACGAACGGAACATCCGACTCCTCGTCGAGTCGCTCGGGCAGATGGCGTTCGACTGGGATGCGGCCGAACGCCTGCCGGAGGGGAAGCGCATCGTCGTCGTCTCGCCCGCGTACAACGAGGCCGAGAACGTCGGCGACGTGATCGACGCGATGCCGAAGGAGATCGACGGGTACCACGTGGTGCCGATCGTGATCGACGATCACTCGGATGACGGGACCGCCGACGCCGCGCGCATCGCGGGGGCGCTCGCGGCCAGCCTGCCGATCCGGCGAGGCGGCGGGCTCGCGCTGCGCGTGGGCTATGACATCGCGCTCAAGCTGGGTGCGGACATCGTCGTGACGATGGACGCCGACGGCCAGCATCAACCCGAGGAGCTCCCCACGCTCGTCGGACCGATCATCGCCGGCGAGGCGGACCACGTGAACGGCTCGCGCATGCTCGGCGACTTCGAACGCGACTCCGTGATCCGACACATCGGCGTGCACTTCTTCTCGTGGATCGTGACGCTGCTCACCGGCCAGCGCGTCACGGACATCTCGAGCGGGTACCGGGCCACGCGCGCCGACATGCTCCGCAAGCTGATCCTCGAGCAGGACCAGTTCTGGACGTCGGAGGTCACGATCGAGGCGCTGCGGCAGCACGCGCGCGTGCTCGAGGTGCCGGTGACGTTCCTCACGCGCCGCGGCGGCGAGTCGAAGAAGCCGAAGTCGCTGCGCTACGGCTGGAACTTCAGCAAGGCGATCGTGAAGACCTGGCTCCGCTGACTCATCGGGCTCGGCGCGACAGCGCGACCGCGGCCGCCGCGGCCAGGCGTGCGTTCGACCGCAGGAGCGCCAGGTTCGCCTCGAGGCTCGCGCCGCCGGTCTCCTCGGCCAGCGCCGTGAGCAGGAACGGCGTGACGGCCTTGCCGCGCACGCCCTCGCGCTCGGCGCGGGCCTCGGCGCGCCGGACGGCCTCGGCGACCCGGTCGTGGTCGAGCGCGTGCGATGCCGGCACGGGGTTGCAGACCAGGACGGCCGACCGCGTGCCGAGCTCGCCCTGCGCGTGCGCCACGGCGGCGACCTGCTCCGGTGCGTCGGCGCGATGCTCCAGCTCCACCGGCGCCTCGCGCGCCAGGAAGAACGGCAGCCGGTCCACGCCGTAGCCGACGACCGCGACCCCGAGCTCCTCGAGCCGCTCGGCCGTGACGACCGGGTCCACGATCGACTTCGGGCCCGAGCACACGAGCACGACGGGCGTCCGCGCCAGCTCGAGCAGGTCGGGCGAGACGTCGCCCGTCCCGGGGTGCACACCCCCGATCCCGCCGGTCGCACCGACGCGGATCCCCGCGGCGTGCGCGGCCCAGATCGTCGTCGAGACCGTGGTCGCGCCGAGCCCGCCGCCGGCCACGGCCATCGGCAGGTCGCGCCGCGCCACCTTCGCGACGTCCCGCGGATCGCAGAATCGCTCGAGCTCGCTCTCGGACAGCCCGACCCGGACCGCTCCCGCCACGACACCGGTCCACGCGGGGACCGCCCCACCGCCACGGACCTCCGCCGACATCGTCCGGGCGGCCTCGGCGTTGTGCGGGTCGGGCAGGCCCTGCGACAGCACGCTCGTCTCGAGCGCGACGACCGGCTCGCCGGCGTCAAGGGCCCGGCGTACCTCGTCCGACGGTCGCACGAGCGCGCTCACGGCCCCGGCCCGTCCGGCCACGACCGCAGGCTCGAGACCTGCAGCGCCCCCGCACGACACGCACGGCGCAGCGCCTCCGCCGGGGAGGCGCCGCGCGCGAGCGACGCCAGGAACACGCCGTCGAAGGCGTCCCCGGCCCCGGTGGGGTCGACCTCCCGGACGCGCTCGCCGGGGGCCTCGAGCACCTCGTCGTCGACGCAG
>DASTPT010000130.1:0-9117 GCA_035762085.1 Actinomycetota bacterium
CATTCCTCCCACCCATCGTCGATCCGTCGGTAGAACCCGTCATGCCCGGCGACGGTGACCGCCGTCGCGTCCTCGGGGATGGCCCAGTCGGGGACGAAGTTGAGGCGGATCCCGACGTCACCGGATCCGTATCCGTTGTGCAAGAAACCGATGTTGCAGACGCACAGCGGGACCCGTCCCACGAGTACATGTGCCCGCTGGGTTCCGGTTGGTGTCCGGCCAGCCGTTGACGAGCATGTCCTCCGACGGAGGATCGAGCGTGCGCGGATGCCACGGCCCTACGCCGCCGAAGTCGAACACCCGAACGTTCGAGCCGTCCGCGTCGGCCATCGCGAGAGGGGCTCCTCCTGCGTCCGACGGGCCCCGGGTTGGCACCGCGTACGCGATCTGGAGCCGTCGGGCGACCAGTGCGGGTTGAAGCCGCCGGTAATCACCTCGGTGAAGTCCGAGCCGTCTGGAGCGAAGGTGGAGATCGCGACGTGGCGCTCGAGGCTGTTCGCCATCGCGTCACCGTCGAGGACGACGGTTCGGAGCGAACGTCGTTCCTCGTTGCGCTCGAGGATCGGCTCGGCGCGGTCGGCGGGGGTCTCATCCTGGAGCGGGGCGTATCCGAGGGGAGTCCTGTGCGCGCAGTCGTCGCCGATGACTCGATGCTCACCCGCGAGGGGATCGTCCGGCTGCTCCGCGAGGCAGACATCGACGTCGTGGACGGGGCGGAGGACGCCGACGAGTTGGTACGCCACGTCCGATCTTCCAGAGGCTTCAGCTGCCCGAATCTCCCGACCAGCACCGCCGGGTCCTCGCCGTGCTCGCCTTCCTGCGCGCACCGTAGGAGCCATCGGCATCCACCTGGAGTCAACGACAGCTGCAGCGCGTCTCCATCCGCGTCGATCTCCTCGCCACACCATCCGGAGGGGTTCGCGTCTTCGCACAGTGGAACTACGGCTGGATGAAGTCGCCGGCGAGGCCCCGGTGCTCACTCCACCCACACCCGGCTCAGCAGGATGCCCCACTGTGGGTGGACCTGGACGTTCCCCGTGCGATCGGAGACGACGACCGTCGAGACGCTGTTCGTGAGCGGCACCCACACCGCGTCCTCGACCAAGCCGTGCTCGATCTGTGTCCATGCGTCGTTCGCGGCGGCGGGGTCGGTGGCCTGCAGTTGCTTTGCCTCGTCGATCGCCCGCTCGAGCTCGTCGGTGCACAAGGTTGGAGCGCTTCCCGCGAAGCTGCACCGGAAGTTCTCGTCGATCCACCCGCCGCCGCCGCCCGTGTAGGTCCCGCCCCACCCGCCGAGGTACAGGTGCGGCTCCCCTTCGAAGACCCCACTGAAGTACTCCTCGTTGTCGCCCACGACCTTCAGGTGGGGTCGCATGCCGAGGTCCTCGAGGAGTCTCGTGACGTACCGCATCACCTCGATGGATCCCTGGAGGAAGGGGCCGAAGTCGGTCACCCATACCGTCGGCTCCGCGCCAAGGGCGCCTGCCTCCTCCATCAGGGCCCGCGCGCGGTCGACGTCCGGGGCGGACCACACGCCGCTATCGGGACCGATCGTGTATGGACAGAACGGTTCGTATCCCTGGAGGTTGGGGGGGAAGATCTGGCAGGCGACCCGCTGCTCGTTCGGACCGCCCGCGAGCCCGAGGGTCGTCTTCCGATCGAGCGCGTAGTTCAGCGCCTGTCGAACCCGGGGGTCGTCGAATGGCGGGACGCGCATGTCGAATCCGATGTAGGCGGCAAACGGAGTCGGCCAGCGAACGATCCGGTCCGGGTGCGCGGCCTCCAGCGAGGCGAGGTCCTCATCTCGGACATCGCCGGTGAGCACGTCGCTTTCGTCGGTTACCACCGCGTCGAACGCATCCTCCGCGTCCTGCCCGAACCGCCACGAGATCTGGTCCACGAACCCGTCCGGCTGTGCCGCCGCCGACCACTCGTCGAACTCGGGGTTGCGCGTCATCGTGATCCCGCCGCGGCTCGCCTCGTCGAGCATGTACGGGCCTGTGGCCGGCATCGCCTTCAGATCCTGGTCCTCGTTCGGCACCGTCGGGGGCAGTGGATAGGCAGGCGGCTGCGCGAGCTTGAAGGGGAGGTCCGGATCCGGGGTTTGGAGGTGGAACGTCACCGAGCCGTCGTCGACCTCGACCGCACGCGACAGATCGCAGGCGGAGGGGTTCGCGACGCATGTGTCCATGCCCTCGAGCGCAGAGAAGAGGAACGGGGCGACATCCGGATCTACAGCGACGGAGCGCTCCAGCGCCGTACGGAAGTCCTCGGGGCGGACCGGGTCGCCGGTCGAGTAGCGGACGCCCTCCCGCAGCACGAAGCGGTACGCGAGCCCGTCCGGTGAGACCTCGGGGAGGGCCGCAGCCAGATCGGGGACCAGCGTGGAGCCGTCCGCACCCGGGACCTTCTTGAACGTGAGCAGTCCATCGTTGGTGAGCGACAGGATCTGCCCTTCGATGGAGTCGTTGAAGGCCGAGGCCGGGTCGAGCGAGCGGGGCCGTCCGTCCGTCGTCATGACGGTCAGGGTGCCGCCTCGGTGCGCGGCGGCCGACGCCCCCACTGCGAGCCACAACGAGTCGCCTTCAGAGGCGAGCGACGAGGCGGCGGCACCGACCGGGATCGTCTGCCGGACCGTGTCCGCCTCGACGTCGATCGCGGTGATCGAGTCTGCGAACTCGTTCGCGACCCACACCGAGTCGCCCGCCGCCGCGAGCGCGCTCGGGCCCTCGTCCGCGGCGATCGTGGCCTGCACGGCTCCCGTGGCAGGATCGAGCCTTGTGACTGTGCCGTCCAGATGGTTCGCCACCCAGATCGAGCCGAACGCCGACAGCACCGCGGTCGGTCCGTTCCCGACGGGCTTCGTGAACGCCACGCTCGCATCCGCAGGATCCACACGCGAGATTCCCGCGGGCGCGAACGCGACCCATACCCCCACGGGTGAGAACGCCACACTCGATGGTTGACCCGCCACTGCCACCGCCCGGGTCTCGCCCGTAACCGGGTCGATCCGCAGGAGCTCCGCGCCGAGCGTGTCGGCCACCCAGAGGGCGCCATCCCCGAACGCGATCCCTGTCGGTCCGGTCCCCGCGTCCAGAAGCTGGGTCGCCTCGTTCGTCTCGACGTTGACGCGACTCACGGTCCCGTCGCCCGAGTTGGTGACCCACACCGAGCCGTCGCCGACGGTGATGCCCGCGGGGGCTGCACCCACCCTGATCGTGTCGGACACGGAGCCGTCTTCGAGGTCCAGGCGGGTCACCACGCCGCGGTCGGGTTGGACGACCCACAGGCTCCCGAATCCGATCACGCTCACGCCTGGGCGTTGCCCGAGGTCCGTGGCGAGCTCGAGGCCACCGTTCCCGGCGTCCATGCGCGCGATCGAGTTCGTTCCGAGGTCAACGGCACCGGGATCGTCGGATCCGAGGAGCGAGATCGCGACCGCCAGAAGCGCGAGAGTGACGACGGTCGCGACGGCGATCACCCACCGTCGCGAGCGTCGCTCGGGGGGCGCCGGAGGCGTCGGCGTGAACGGGCGGAGGCGGTCGATCGGGTCCTCGCCCTCTGGCACGACGCGGACGACCTCGACGGGGTCGGGGAGGTTCTTGAACGACATCGACCCTCGGTCCTCGTACCGCACGCCGTCGAGCCGTCGCGCGAGGTGGGTGACCTCCCTCGACGCGAGGACCTCGCCGGCACGCGCCTGGCCGCAGAGCCGCGCCGCCAGGTTCAGCGCGCCGCCACGGTAGCCGCCCTCGACCGGTACCGCCTCGCCCGCGTCCAGGCCGATGCCCACGGTGAGCGGCAGGTCCGGTTGCGCGACCGTCTCCTCCGCGAAGCGCACCTGCAGTTCGACCGCCGAGCGGATCGCCTCGCGGGAGGAAGAGAAGACGCACATCGCCTCGTCCCCGCGGAGCTCCAGGAGCGTCCCGCCGCGCGTCTCGACGACCTCGCGCACCGTGTCGGCGAATTTCGCCGCGAGCTTCGCCGCCGCCTCGTCGCCGCGCTCCTGCGTGAACAGCGTCCACCCGCGGACGTCCGCGATGAGGAACGTGCGGATGGCTGCAGCGTCGTTCCGGCCACCGCCGGCGGGGGGGTCGACGGCGTCGCCCGAGCCGGTCATCGGCGGATTATCCACGGAGGAGGGCAGGCTGGGAAGAGGTCGGTGCGTCCAGCCGTCAGGTGCGGGAGCGGTCCAGCCGGTCCACGAACCTGCGGAGCAGGAAGAGGCTGACGTCGTCCTTCGTGCGCTCCTCCACGTGGAAGGGGCGGTCCATGAGCCGGAGCAGCCGGAGCAGCGAGATGAAGAAGAACGAGATGAACCCGAGGATGATGACGGCCTCGTACGTCGGCTCGATCTCCATGAACGCCAGCACGGTGATGATGATCGCCACGATCGCCTGGATCAGAAGGTAAGCGGACGGGAGGAACTCGGTCCGCTGCACGTGGTACACGCGGAGCACGCTGCGCCGCAGGGCCCCCTGCTCGTTGCGGAGCCGGGACGTGTACGTGGCCGGGACGCCGATCCGGTCCATCTCCAGGAAGGACGCGTTGAGCTCGGCGATCGCCTCCAGGGTGGCGGTGGACCGAGGGTCCCCCAGGTCCTGGTGGAAGGCCTTCACGATCCGGACCAGCGTGTCCTCCAGGCGACCCAGGTCCAGGTCGGGGAAGGCCTGCTTGAACGCGGCGCAATCGTCGTGGATGTTCGTGAGGGCGGCGGTGAGCTCGGCGGGCACCCGCTCGGCCTCCTTGTAGTCGGCCAGGGTCCCGGCCACGATCAGGCCCAGCACGAACACGCCTCCTGCGAGCACGCTGGTGAACAGCGGGCTGATGCTGATGAACTCGAGCGAGAACGCCGAGATCACGAGCTTGGCCGCGATGATGCCGAGCACGATGAGGCTCGTCTGGCCGACCACCCGCCACGGGAGGAACCTGCTCCGGATCGTCGCCGCCTCGCGCTCGTCCACGGCAGCGAATCCTGGCACCCACTCCGGTGGTCGGTCAACGCGGCGAAGGCCGTACCGTTATCGACGTGGGTGACGTCGCGACGTCAACGCCCCCGGTCGTCTCGTACCGCGGTGCCAGGCTCGCGCCGATGGACGCCGCCGTCTGGACCGCGATCGGCCTGCTCGCTGCGGCCTCGCTCGGGACGCTCTTCTACCTCGGGTCCAAGATCGACGCGTGGGGAGCTCGGGTCGACGCGCTCAGCCGGAGCATGGCCGCGCGGTTCGACGCGCTCGCCGCCCGGATGGACGCTGGCTTCGCCAGGATCGATCAGCGGCTCGACGCCATGGACGCGCGCATGGACGCCCTCGGAGCCAGGCTCGACGCCCACGTCGACCGGCACGCCAGCTGAGGTCCTCGAAGCTCGGCGCCGTTCCGGCCCCGATCACCGGGCTCTGCGGAGTCCGCGGTCCAGAGCACAGGTGCGCGTCGGCCGGGCGGGCCATACCGCATCCCGATATGGCTCGCCCGGCCGGGGACGCGCCGTGCTCAGCCCTGGACGACCGGGTAGATCTCGTCGGCCACCAGGCCGTGGGCCTCGCGGTGCACCCGGTGCGCGGTGTCGGCATCGGGCGCTTCGACGAGGCAGCGGCCGTGTGGGAGGCGCGGGCGGCGCTCCGGTTCGCGCTGGGCGAGCCGACGAAGGCGGCCGCGCTGTGGCTCGAGGCCGCCGACCCGGTTCGCCGACGCCGAGCACCCGCGCGATGCGGCCCGGTGCCGGACCGCGGCGGACGACGCCCTCGTCGCCAGAGCATGACGCGACCACCCCCGCTGCTAGGCTCCACCGCCGTGAAGATCGTCGTCGCGAAGGGCGACCCCCGAGAGCGCGGCCGGGTGATCGGCCGGGAGCTCGCCGAGGAGATCCACCGCTCGCTCACCTTCTATCAGCGATACTTCGAGCGGCGCGGCTTCGACCGCGCTCGGCTGGAGGAGACCCTCCGCCCGTTCGTCGCGGCCGCCGAGGACGTCGTCCCGCACGAGGTCGAGGCGATCCGCGGGACCGCCGAGGGGGCGCACGTCCCGTTCCTCGACCTGTTCGCGCCGAACGCGTTCGAGGAGCTCGACCCGCTGATGCCCGAGCCGGCCGATACCGCGGCTCAGGCAGCGATCGAGCGGTGCACGGCGTTCAGCGTCGTCGCGCCCGGCGTCACGCTGCTCGGGCACGACGAGCAGTGGCTGGCCGGCGACGCCAGCTGCGCGGCCGTCGTGGTCGAGATCCCGAGCGACCCGGACGGTGTCGCGATCGTCTCGCCGACCGTGGCGACGTGGCGGCCGGCGGTCGGGATGAGCTCGGCCGGCGGCGCGCAGGCGGTCATGTCGCTGACGGCCTCGGACGACGGGGTCGGCGTGCCTCGGGTGCTGGTCTCGCGGCACGCGCTGGAGGCGAGCGGGCGCGAGGACGCGCTGCGCCGGACCTCGATCTCGCCGCGATCCGGCGGGTACGCATACGGCTACGCGTTCCGGGGCGGCGACGCGTTCACGATCGAGACGACCGCCACACGGGCCGCGATCCTGGATGGTCCGGGCGGGCACACCAACCACTACCTCGACCCAGACCTCACGAGGATCGGCGACGCGCCGTCGTCCGGCAGCGAGGGTCGGCTCGAGCGGCTGCGCGCGCTCCTCGACCACGACCGTCCCCACACGCCCGAGGGCGTGATGGCCATCCTCGGTGATCATGGGGACGGCACACAGCGGATCTGTCTCCACGGGGACGACGGCGAGGAGGCCGATGCCGTCCTGTTCTCGATGGTGTGCGACCTCGAGACGCCGCGGATGTGGGTCGCCCTCGGCAACCCGTGCACGGCGCCGTTCGAGGAGGTCGACCTCGCGAACGTGCTCTGAGCCCGCGGTCAGTCGCGGCTCGGCCGCCAGCCCATCGCGTAGACCATCCGGCCGCCGATGTCGGCGCCGACGCTCACGACGATCGCCGCGACCGCGCCGAGGACGATCCACAGGACGTCGGACTCGGCCGCGTGGCGGTCGGACCAGCGCACCGCGAGGTTCACGACGACGAGGATCGCGGCCGCGATCTGGACGAGCGCGTGCCGGGTCGCGGTCCGGCGGATCTTCACGCCCGGCTCCATCCCCGATCGGTCGGCGAACCCCACGAGCGCAGCGCTCGCGTAGCCGAGGATGGCGGCGACGACGAGCCAGGTGGCGGCGATGGGCGCCGCGGGGAACTCCCCCAGCCGTGACAGGACGTCGAACGCGAGCGCCCCGTACGTGAACGCGAGCGGGAAGTGGACGAGCATCGGGTGGATCGGGCGGTCGATCGGCTTGCCCTGCGCGATCTCGACCAGGCTCCACATCCGCGTCTCGCCCGTCGGTGACGTGTGTCGCAGCTTCACCGCCATCGGCTCCCTTCCTGTCGCCGGCCGGCCCCTCCGACCGTCGGCAGAGCATGACGGACGACGACGCGACGCGCCACTCGGCCGTTACGGACCCTCGAGGGCTCAGTGTTCGTGCTCGGCGGCCTCGCCGTGCGGACCGGCACGCATCGCGAGGTACAGGCCGTGGGCCCAGACCTGCAGGCCGAGCGTGGCCTCCACGTACTCGCGCGCCTCGGGCACCGAGCCGATCGCCTTGGACTCGAGCGCCATCACGTGGTCGAGCCGCTCCTTCACCTGATGCCGGAGCGTGTCGGTCAGGACCGCGAGGAGATCCTCTGCCGAGCCCGTCCGGATCGCGTGCTCGGCGGCCGGGATCACCGGGCCGACCTCCAGGCCTGCCGGCTTCAGGCCGGTGTACGGGGCTCCCTCGCCGCGGCGGTGGAGTCGCACGACCGTCTCGAAGAAGTACAGGTCGGCGACCTCGCGGGCGTCCGCCTCCCGGCGGGCCTTCGTCGCACGGTCGAAGGCCGTGCGGACCTCGTCCTCAGCGTCGACCTTCACGTACGGCAGCACGAGGTCGACGTCCTCGGCCGCGAGCGCCCGCTCGGCGGCCTTCACGACCGGACCGTCCAGCGAATCGCAGTGCGGGGGCATGACCCACCCTCCTCCGGGCGTCTGTCGCCCGATGCCTGCACGGTCGCGCTCGTCGCGGCCCCATCCCAGGGGCGATGGTCCCGGGACCAACCCTGCCATCTCGGGCAGGACCTCGGCGGGCCGTCCACGAGCGGAACAGGGTATGCGTTGTACTGCAACCGCAGCATGCGCACCCGTCGGCGTGCGACAAAGATTCGCGCATGGGAGAGGGGCATGACGAAGGCATCCTTCGTCATGGCGCGTTCGGCGGTGCACCCGAGAGCCGCGTCGTCGAGCGCGTGGAGCCGGGCAACACCACCCGCGTCCGCACTCCCTGAACGAACGAGCTGACCGAGCAGGGAGGGGTTCCGCCGATGATGCGGAGTATCGTCGCGTCCAGCCTGAAGTTCCGCCGCCTGATCGTTGCCGTCGCCGCGGGTCTGCTGGTCTTCGGGGTCACGCAGCTCCGGCACATGCCGGTCGACCAGCTCCCCGAGTTCGGCCCAACGATGGTCGAGGTCCGGACCGAGGCGCTTGGGCTGTCGGCCGTCGAGGTCGAGCAGATGATCACCGTCCCGCTCGAGCAGGACCTGCTGAACGGGATCGCCTTCGTCGAGGAGATCCACTCCGAGTCGCTCCCAGGGATGTCGTCGGTGGTCCTGATCTTCGAGGACGGGACGCCGCTCCTCGACGCTCGGCAGCTGGTGGCGGAGAAGGTCGCCGAGGCCGCGGTCGCGCTGCCCGGGGTCTCCGCCCCGCCGATGATGCTCCAGCCGTACTCGTCCACGAGCCGCGTCATGACGGTGCGGCTGTCCTCGGACTCCGTGTCGTCGATCGACATGTCCGTCCTCGCGCGATGGGACGTCGTGCCGAAGCTCCTCGGCGTGCCGGGCGTCGCGAACGTCTCGATCTGGGGCCAGCGCGACCGACAGCTCCAGGTGCTCGTGGACCCGGAGCGGTTGGCAGCGGAGGACGTCTCGCTCCAGCAGATCGTGAGCACGACGGGCAACGGTCTCTGGGTCTCGCCGCTCACGTTCCTCGAGGCGTCGACCCCCGGCACGGCCGGGTTCATCGACACCCCGAACCAGCGGCTCGGCATCCGGCACGTCCTCCCGATCCGGTCGGCCTCCGACCTGGCGCAGATCCCGGT
>DASTPT010000131.1:0-6047 GCA_035762085.1 Actinomycetota bacterium
GCTCGTGGTCGGGAGACGACGAACAGCATTCGCGTGACTGTGCTGTTCCACTCGGCGCAGGTGTCCCATCCCATGGGACGCCTCGGCGACGCACGTGCCGTCGAATCCGTCATCGGGACCTTGAACCCGAGTGCGCCCACGCTTCCCGCGAGCGCGAAGCCGAAGACCAAGCCAACGCTCATCGCGCCTCCTCAGCACGCACGATCGGGGATCGTGGCGTCGATCGTCCGCGATGCGGCTGGGTGACGATCAGCCGTTCGGGTTCTCGGAGGCGCGCCGAGAGGCCGGGCCGAGGGTGCTCCGCAGCATCCACGCGGTCTTCTCGTGCACGGCGATCCGCTCCGTCACGAGGTCGGCGGTGGCAGCATCGCGGGCTTCCTCGGCCGAGGCGAGGAGCGGGCGGGCGGACCGCACGACCAGCTCGTGGGCATCGCACAGGCGTCGGATCATCTCCTGGGATCCCGGGGCTCCCTCTTCGTCCGGCACCGAGGCCAACCGGACGAGCTCGGTGTACGAACCCGGCGCGACCACCCCCAGGGCTCGGATGCGCTCGGCGATCACGTCCTTCGCATCCCTGAGCTCGATGTACTCCTCCTCGACCATCACGGATCGACGTCCATCCTTCCTCCCTCCGTCTGGTGTCGCTTCTCGAGCCAGTTCCGGTGGTGCTCTGACCCCTCACGGAGCATCCCGGCGCCGCAGCTCGGGCAGTGTTCCTCGTGGCAGCGGATCCCGGGTCGGTGGGCGATCCTCGTCTCGCATCGCGGGCATGCACCAGCCCGGTACCCGAGCCGGTGCCCCTCTCGATGGGTGGGCATGGCGACCGCCTCTGTGCAAAGAGATGCAGATGCAGTATAGTGCGCGATTAGGTGCCGGTCGGACCGTGGTCGTCGGACACTTCCCCCGCGAGCCGACCGGCCGCCGATCGCGACCGCGGACCCGCGCCGCCGCGGGTTGTCGAGATCGGTACGTGGGATGGGGAGAGCGTGGCGTTCACCATCACTCCCGTAGAGCGGGGGATCATGCGGTGTCGGCACACCGGGTCGTTCACGCATGAGGAGGTGCAGGCGCTCGCGAGCTTCCTGAACGAGTATCGCGGGAAGCTCCTGATCGATCTCCGTGATGCGGAGGCCGAGGAGTGCGAGCGGCACATCCGGAACTTCCGGCCGATGATGCCGACCGCTGCCATCTTCGGAGCGCCGATCGACCCGTCGGTCCTGGACATCCCCGAGATGTGGTACGCCCACGACGTGCGGACCTTCGGGAGCGAGGACGAGGCGCTCGGCTGGCTCCGGGGACGGTAGGACCGGCCGAGGGGAGTGTCGACCGCGGGGCGATCGATCTCAGGCCGCGTCGACCTTCAGCGCGGCGCCGACGAGCGCGGCGGCGAGGGCGGCGACGCCGCCGATCGTCACGAACCGTAAGCCACCGCGCCACCGTGTGCGTCCCGTGATGCCTCCCGTCCACGCGCCGAGCCCGAAGAGCGCGGTCACGGACAGCACCGCCGCCGCGATCGTGGCCGGGCCGACGGACAGGAACAGGAACGGGGCAAGCGGGATCGCGCCCGCGATCAGCGCCGCCACGAACGTCACGAGTGCCGCCACGATCGGGTCCTTCAGTCCGCCGGACGCGGCGGACGACGACTCCGTGTCCGAGACGGCGAGTTCGCGCTCGGCCCGCGTGGCCGTGTACAGGACGCCCCCCATCGAGATCGCCTCGGCGATGCCCGCGGCACATCCCGCGAGCGCGATCGCTTCGAGCTCGCCCGAGCCGATCGCGACGCCGAGCACCACGGCGAGCACGGTCGTCAGGTTGTCCTGCGCCCCCATGACGACCTCGCGGAGGCTGCCCGCGCCGATCGGGGCCGGCCTCGCCGGGTCGAGACCGCGTGGCTGCATGCCGGAAGCATGCCGTTCCCTCGCGGCGACGAACGGGGCCGAACGGGGCGTGGTCCTCGGGACGCGGCCGTCGAGCCGCCCATCGGGGGTGGGTCCCCCGGCCTTCGGACAGGAGTCCCACCGGGCCGAGACCCGCGGACCCGGCGGATCCATCATGGGAGGGTCGGATCCACGTCCGCACCGGAGGGCGGCATGGCTCGGCGGATGAGCTTGGACGAGGCGGTCAAGGCGGCCTCGAAGGTCCTGCCGTCGAACCCGGACCACGAGCGGTACTTCGATGAGCTCCTGGCCCGGCTCTCGCCGGCGGACCGGCACGCCCTTGCCCGGGAGGGCCTGTCCACGCTCGGCATGCGCCTCCAGCGCCACCGGGTTCGGAATGCGGGGCGGCGCGAGACGCCGACCGAACCCGCGGGATAGGCCCGGCCTGGACCGATCGAGCGGGCGTCGGTCCCAGCCGAACCAGGGACGTCCGCCCCTCATGCCGTCGAAGCCCCACGAGGAGCGTGGGCGCAGCGGCGTCGCCTTCGAACGTCGGCGTCTCCAAGTGGCTAGATGAGGAGGACGATCTCCGTGAGCGTTCACTCCCTGCTCCGTGCGGCCTTCGTGCCGACGGCCGTGGCGTTCGTGCTCGCGCTCACGACGGCCGCGTCGGCCGCGCCCGGGGACCTCGACCCGTCGTTCTCGATGCGGCTCGTCGACGCGGGCGGCAACGAGCTCGCCTTGTCCGTGCTGGTGCAGGCGGATGGTCGGATCGTCGTCGGAGGTGTCGAGATCTCGGCACTCGGCGACTTCTGTCTCGCGCGCTTGAAGCCCCGAGGCGGGATCGACACGTCGTTCTCGGGCGACGGCGTCGTCACGTTCGACTTCACGGACGGGGCGCTGGACGACGCGGTCCAGGCCGTAGCGCAGCTGCCGAACGGCAAGCTCGTCGCGATCGGCTCCGCGGCCACGGCGGGTGCGCCGCTCTCGACGATGGCCGTCGCTCGGCTCCTGACGAACGGGGAGCTCGACCTCGACTTCAGTGGCGACGGCAAGGCGCGGGTCGCGTTCCCGGGCGAGTCCGCGTTCGCGACGGCCGCCGCGATCCAAGGGGATGGCAAGATCCTGATCGCTGGGGCCGTTTCCGACCCGGCGGGACAGGAACGCGACTTCGCGGTCGCCCGGCTGAGACGGAACGGGTCGCTCGACTTCGCCTACGGGGAGCAGGGTCGCGTCCGGACCGACTTCGGATCCGGCGACGACGTGATCCAGTGGATGGGGCTGCAGGACGACGGGAAGCTGGTGGTCGGCGGTACCACGGTGGCCGACGGGGCGGTGGTGAAGACGGCGTTCGCGCGATACACGGCGAGTGGCGACCTCGACACGTCGTTGGCGGCGACGGCAAGCGCGTCCTGAACATGGTCCGGGCATTCGGCGAGGTCCGGGGTGGCGGACTCGAGATCCGCTCGGACGGCAAGATCGTTGCGGGCCTTCCCGGTGCCGGACCCGAACGGTCCTCTTCCGGAGAACCCGTACGCGGTCGGACTCGTTCGCCTCAAGCCGGGCGGCGCGCTCGATGCCACGTTCAGCGGCGACGGGAAGAAGGTCTCGATCCCGCTCGAAGACGGGGTGGAGATCGAGGACATGGTCCTGGCCGTGGACGAGAGGCTCGTCGTGAGCGGCTCGTCCTCGACCGACGGGGTCTTCGTGGCCAGGTACAAGCCGAACGGCGCGCTGGATCCGACCTTCGGTGATGGGGGATCGGTCGTGACGCTGTTCCCGGCGCCCAACGGCGGTATCGGGACGGCGTCGGCGATCCAGCCGAACGGACGGATCCTCGTGACGGCGCAGCACGCCGATCCTGATCTCGACTTCGCCGTCGCTCGGTATCTGCCCTGAGCGTCGGGCAACCGCAGAATCGGGTCGCGGGAGCGAAACGCTCATGCCCTGTCCCGGGTTCATGATGCTGTGGTGTCCGAGGTCACGGAGTCGCATCCGCGGACGGCGTCCGATGCAGAGGCGTTCGAGCGCTTCTTCGCGGCCGAGCGCAACCGCCTGGTTCGCGCGTGCCTCCTGCTGACGGGAAGCGTGCACGAGGCCGAGGACCTGGCGCAGGAGGCGCTCTCCCGCGTCCTCGAGCGATGGGACGAGGTCTCGCGCATGGAGTCGCCCGCCGGCTACCTGTACCGGACGGCGATGAACGTCGAGCGGAAGCGGATCCGGCGCCTCGCCGTGGCCGCACGGCACGTCGTCCGTGGCGACGAACGGGACGAGGCGGCGATCTCGGACGACCGTCTGGACGTCTTGCGGGCGGTCTCGCGCCTCCCGCTTCCGCAACGTGAGGCGCTCGTTCTCGTCGAGTGGTTGGGCTACTCGATGGAGGAGGCCGGCTCGGTGCTCGGCATCGAGGCGGTCTCCGTGCGTGGCCGGCTGCACCGTGCGAGGTCGTCGCTCCGACGCACCCTGGGAGATGAACGATGACGGACGATCTGAAGCAGCTCCTCGATCGAGCGGTCGACTGGTACGAGCCGCCGGAACGCCTGCTCGACGGCGCGCGGGACCGGCTCGATCGGCGGCGCATCCGCCGGCGCATGAGCGCGGGAGCCCTCGCCCTCGCCGTGGCGGTGATCGGGGGGATCGTCGCATGGCAGGCGTTCCAGCCGGTCGGCGAGAGCCCCGCCGTGGACGGTGGCTGGTACCGGCTCGCGCACGTCGACGACCTCCGCGCCCGGCGGATCGTCTACGTCCCCCAGTCGGAGACGTTCGTGATCGCGCTGCCGGGCGAGGAGCCGATCGCATTGTCCGCCTCGTCGCCGCACCAGGGGGAGCGGCTCCTGTTCTGCCGCACGTCCGGGTGGTTCTTCTCGCCCGCTCACGGCGAGATGTTCGACGTTCATGGCAACTACGAGCTGGGACCGGCGCCCTCGGGGATGATCCGGCGCCCCGTCCGGGTCGTCGACGGCGTCGTCGAGGTCGACGGATCGACGGATCTCGAGCCCGTCCCGAGGGGCGATGGTCCCGCAGACCCTGAGTGGAGCGGGCCCCCGTGCGTCTCCGACGCGGGCGCCTTCGTGGAGGACGAACCGGGGTTCGCGAGCATCTCCGGCGACCTCCCACAGGCTGATCGCTTCCCGGTCGAGATCGTCGAGGGCGTCGAGCCCGGGGGCACGCTGGAGGACCACCCGTTCCTCGGCCTCGAGGTCGGCTTCCCGGCGTCCGAGATCACCGTGCGTCTCCTGGGCGGGGACGGGTCGATCCTGAACGAGCGAAGGGTCAGATGCGAGGAGGGCGACTGCCCCGGGTACGCGTACGCCGATCTCGCCTACACGATCGACGCTCCGCAGCCGGGGACGATCCTCCTCGGCACCTTCGAACCGGCGTCGGGCACGTTCGTGTGGTTCCTCCACATCCCGGTCGCGATCGAGCCCCCGTCCGGGGTCGAGCCCGGTTCGTACATCGGCACGTGGTACGACGAGGAAGGGAACCCGACGTACTCCCGGGAAGGTCGGGGTTGGCACCTCGAGCTCCACGTGATCGAGGGGCCGGAGCACTGCGGCTGGCAGTCCGCGGCGCTCCTGCGCCTGGCGTGGCCACTCGGGTCTTCTCCCACGGGAGGCGAGATGGCGACGCGGCTGTACGTTCGCGATCCGAGGGGCGTCCTCCCCACGGCTGGATCGTCGCCCCTCGACCTGGCGGCCACGCTGCCAGAGGACGCCGCGTACGCCGGGTATCACCGCGGTCCATGGGAGCTCTGGGTGAGTCCAAGCGAGATGGACAACGCCGTCTACCTCGTGGCAGACGGCGGTGCGGTCATCGAGCGGTGGCCCCGGTCACCCGACATCGCGTGCGCCTGACGGTTCACGTGGCCTGTTGCTGATGCGTCGACGGCCCGAGCCCGGGGGAGGCCCAGGCTCGGACCGGATCCCGGTCGGCTGGCACTCGTCAGAAGATCCAGACGAGTAGGAGCACGAGCAGGATGAGCCCGACGAGGCTGACTCCGATGTACATCGCTTCCTCCTTGTTCGCGGTCCGGTTCCCGTTCCCTTACCCGCGTGGGCCGATCCGGGAAACACCACTCCGAGGCGATGTCGATCGATTTCGACGGCACGGACGACGTGCGAGACTCGATGTGTGAGGACTGGGGGCGGCACGCTCGTCGTGGGCGTGCCG
>DASTPT010000132.1:0-6498 GCA_035762085.1 Actinomycetota bacterium
CGCTGAGCCCGGAGCTTCGTGTGTGACGATCGCGTGCCATGGCGACTCTTCGGGACCCTCGGACCCTACGCCCCGTTCCAAGGGGCTGCAATGCGTGGTCTTCAGACCTCGCTGCCGCGCCAGGCCTCCCGCACCCGGAGCCGTGGACCGATCCGGAGCACCGCGCCCGCGTAGATCCGACCCGCGAGGACCACCATCCCGTAGATCGATCCGACGACGACGGCGATCGACAGGGCGATCTGCCACCAGGGCACGCTCGCGTGCGCGATGCGGACGATCATGACCATCGGCGCGGTGGGTGGGAACAGGGATCCGACGATCGCCGCGGCACTGTCGGGCGACTGGGCGGCCTCCATCGAGACGAAGTACGCAACGATCAGGATGGCCGAGATCGGGAACTGGATGCTCTGCGCCTCCTCCTGGCGCGAGACGAGCGACCCGGCCGTCGCGTACAGGACCGAGTAGAACCCGTAGCCCAGGACGAACCAGACGACGATCCACGCCACGGTGCTCGGCGTGGTGGTCGCGGTCGCGTTCTCCGAGAACCGCAGCGCGACGAGCGCGGCGACCGCCACGAGCGCCAGTTGCGCGAGGCCGACCAGGCCGATCCCGAGGATCTTGCCGCCGAGCAGCTCGGTCGGCCGCAGCCGCGAGAGCAGCACCTCGACCACCCGGCTCGCCTTCTCCTCCACGACGCCGACCAGCAGGAAGCCTCCATAGAACGCGATCGCCAGGAACAGCACGAACAGGCCGATCATGGCGAGCCCCTCGCGCTCGGTCCGTTCCTCGGTGACGGGGTCGAGGCTGGTCGAGCCCAGGTCCGGCGGCGCGAGCAGCCGCTCGGCCTGGTCCGGCATGAGACCGAGCTCACCGATCGCCTCCTGCCGCTCGACGATCTGCACCGCCGAGGTCACGACCGCCGCCAGCTGGTCGTCGGTCTGCGCCTTCCAGACCAGCTCCCGTTGGTCCACGAGGACCACCGCCACGTCGCCCGACCGCAGCGCTGCCCGCGCGACCTCCTCGTCCCCGAACGCGCGCGTCTCGACCGCCAGGCCGAGCTGGTCGGCGGTCGCACGGACGAGCGCCGGGAGCTCCGCGGAGCGCTCCCCGACCAGACCCACGGTCCGCTCGCGCTCGGCGCCGCCCCCGTACATGTCGGGCACCAGGATCAGCGCCAGGACGATGAGGATCGAGACGAGCGTCGAGATCTGGAACGCGGTCGTCCGGACGCGCTGGTTCCACTCGCGCCGGGCGACCAGCCACAGACGTCGCCAGCCGCTCATGCCCCCCTCCCCTCCGACACGGCGTCGAGGAACAGGTCCGTGAGCGAGGGCGGCTCGAAGCTGAACGCCGTCACCTCGCCGGCCCGCCGCGCGCTCGCCATGACCTCGTCGAGGTCGACCGATGCGTCGACGAGGACCCGCACGCGGCCGTCCTCCTTGCTGGTCACGGTGCCGCTCGGCAGCAGCGGCACCCACGGCTCGCCGTCCACCGTGACCGAGAGCGACCGGTGCGGCGAGGCGGCCTTCAGCTCCTCGACCACGCCGGACAGCACGATCCTCCCGTGGTCGACGATCACGACGTCCTGGCACACGTCCTCGACCAGGTCGAGCTGGTGGCTGGAGAACAGCACCGCGACGCCGAGCGCGGCCGTCTGCATCAGGATCTCGGCCATCGACTCGACCCCGAGGGGGTCGAGCCCGCTGAACGGCTCGTCGAGGACCGCGAGCTCAGGGCCGTGCACGAGGGCGGCCGCCAGCTGGACGCGCTGCTGGTTCCCGTGCGACAGCTCCTCGAGCCGCGCGCCAGCCCGGTCGGCGAGGCCGAGCCGTTCGAGCCACCCCGAGGTCGCGTCCTTGGCCCTCGCCGCGCTCATCCCCGACAGCTCGGCGAGGTAGGCGAGCTGCTCGCCGACCTTCATCTTCGGGTAGAGGCCGCGCTCCTCGGGCATGTAGCCGAACCGGGCGCGCTCGTCGCGACCCATCGGCTCGCCCTTCCAGCGGACCTCGCCGCGGTCCGGCCGCACCAGACCGAAGATCGCGCGCATCGTCGTGGTCTTGCCCGCCCCGTTCGGCCCGAGGAAGCCCACGATCCGGCCGGGCGCCACGTCGAAGGTCGCACCGTCCAGGGCCACCACGTCCCCGTAGCGCTTGGCCAGATCCCGGATCTCGAGCACCGCGGGCACCCCCCTCGCTCCGAGGGTCTCGCCGCGGGGGAGGAGCATCCAGGGCCGAAGGTCCTTCGCACGCGGGTACGGGGGGAGCCGCGCGAGCCGAGACGCGGGTCGGGCGGCCTCAGCGCCTTCGACGGGGCGGCGGGGCAACGGTACGCCCCGAGCGCCTGGCCCCGTCGCCGACGAGCTCCGCGAGGTCGGCCTCGGTGAGCAGCGGGACCCCGGCGCGCTGGGCCTTCGTGAGCTTCGAGGCGCCCGGCTCCTCCCCGACGATCAGGCCCGTGGTCTTGCCCGACACCGAGGCCGCGACGCCGGCGCCGAGGGCTTGGAGCGCGGCGTGGGCCTCCTCGCGGGTCCAGCGCTCGAGCGTGCCGGTGATCACGTAGGTCCGGCCGCTGAGTGGCCCCTCGACCGGTCGTTCTTCCTGGCCCACCTCGAACCGGAGTCCGAGCGAGCGGAGCTCGGCGACCAGCGCCCGGTTCTGCTCCTCGGCGAACCACCCGGCGATCGCCTCGGCCCGATCGGGTCCGATCGCCTCGACCTCCTGGATGTCCTCCTGCGTCGCCTCGAGCAGCCGGTCGATCGTTCCGAAGTGCCGCGCGAGGTTCCGCGCCGTGACCCATCCGACGTCGGGGATGTTGAGGCCGAACAGCACGCGCGAGAACGGCTGCTGTTTCGAGGCCTGGATCGCGTCGACCGCCGTCCGGGCCGAGACCTCGCCGTAGCCGCGGAGCTCCAAGAGCTGGTCGACCGTCAGGCGGTACAGGTCGGGCATCGAACGGAGCAGGCCCTCGTCCCAGAGCCGTCGCACGAACCGCTCGCCGACGCCGTCGATGTCCATCGCGGCGGCGACCCAGTTGATGAGCGTCTCGAGCCCCCGCGACGGGCACGCGGGGTTCGGACAGCGGTGCATCACCTCGTCGGCCCGCTTCACGACCTTCGAGCCGCACAGCGGGCAGCGCCGAGGCATCCGGAACGGCTTCGTTCCGGACGCGTGCGGCCCGGCGGGCCCGACGATCTGCGGGATCACGTCGCCGGCGCGCTGGACGATGACCACGTCGCCCTCGCGGATCTGCTTGCGGTTGATGTCGTCCTCGTTGTGGAGCGTCGCGCGCGAGACCGTGACGCCCCCGACCTCGACCGGCTCGAGCATCGCCCACGGGTTCAGCGCGCCCGTGCGGCCGACCCGGACGGCGATCTTCGTGAGCCTCGTCTGCGCGGTCATCGGCGCCCACTTGAACGCGCGCGCCCACCGCGGCCGGTCGTGGAGCGCGCCGAGTCGACGCTGCTGCTCGAGCGAGTCGACCTTGATCACGATCCCATCGATCTCGTAGTCGAGCTCCGCCCGGCGCCGCTCCCACTCGCGGCATCGCTCGGCCACGTCGTCGATCGAGTCGAGGCGCTCCGCGAACGGGTTCGTCCGGAGCCCGTGCTCGCGCAGCCACCCGAGCGTCTCCCAGTGAGACCCGAACTCGACGCCCTCGCGGTAGCCCGAGCCGTAGACCCAGATCGACAGCGGCATGCGCCGGGTGACCTCCGGGTTCTTCTGTCGCACCGAGCCGGCGGCGCCGTTCCGCGGGTTCGGGATCGGCTTGTTGCCCTGCGCCACGAGCCGCTCGTTCAGCGCCCGGAAGCCCGCGAGGGGCATGTACACCTCGCCGCGGACCTCGAGCACGGGCGGCGGCGTCTCGCCCTCGGCCAGCCGCAGCGAGAGCGGGATCGCGGAGATCGTGCGCAGGTTCGTCGTCAGGACCTCACCGCGGATCCCGTCGCCTCGCGTGACGCCTCGCGCGTACGTCCCGTCCTCGTACACGAGGCTGATCGCGAGGCCGTCGATCTTCGGCTCGATCACGTACGTCACGGGCTCGTCCGTGCCGAGCCGCTTGCGGACGTAGTCGGCCCACTTCCGCAGCGCCTCGTCGGTCGTGACCTTCTCGAGCGACCCCATCGGCGCGAGGTGCGAGACCTTCCCGAACCGTCCCGACGGGGGCGCGCCGACGCGGCGTGTCGGCGAGTCCGGCGACTGGAGCTCCGGGTACCGCTCCTCGAGAACTCGGAGCTCGTCGTACAGCCGGTCGAACTCGGCGTCGGTGATCTCGGGCGCGTCGAGCGCGTGGTACCGGTGGTTGTGGTGGGCGATCAGCGCGCGCAGCTCGGCGGCCCGAGCCACGAGCTTCGAGCTCGCCGAGCTCCCGCGCCGACGGGGCTCGACGTCCGTCATGACGCCAGATCGTCCCACGATCGCCGCCATCCGTCGCCCGGTGCGAGCCGTGGCTCACCGCTCCGCTAACCACCGTCGGTGCTCGTCGCCTACGCGAGCAAGCACGGAGCGACAGAGGGGATCGCCACGTTCATCGCCGACTGCCTCCGGGAGCGCGGCCTGACGCGACGGCGCGGAGGGCCGAGGACGTCACCGGACTCGAAGGGGGTGGAGGCCCGTCGTCCTCGGCAGCGCCGTCTACGCCGGCTCATGGATGAAGGAGGCGATGGACCTCGTCCACCGACAGGCCAACGGGCTGTCGGCGTTGCCGGTCTGGCTGTTCAGCAGCGGCCCGCTCGGCGAGGAGATCAAGGACGGGATGGACCAGATCCGCCAGCTGCCGGAGCTCCGCGAGACGCTGGACCCCAGGGACCATCGCATCTTCTTCGGATCGCGGGGGCCCTCGGCTGACCCGCGGCCGCCCGTCCGCGGTCGCTCGGACGCTCGGCGCGAAGGCGCGACCGGTATCGTGGACCGGGCAGGAAGGAGCCAGCCATGGAGTATACGCATCTCGGCCGGCTCGGGCTGACGGTGAGCCGGCTCTGCCTCGGGACGATGAACTTCGGCCCCGAGACGACCGAGCCGGACAGTCACGCGATCATGGACCGCGCGCTCGAGCACGGCATCAACTTCTTCGACACCGCGAACGTCTACGGCCGCGGCAAGGGTGTCGGCACGACCGAGACGATCATCGGCAACTGGTTCGCGAAGGGAGACGGCCGGCGCGACAAGGTCGTGCTCGCGACGAAGGTCTACGGCGAGATGGGTTCGTGGCCGAACGAATCTCGGCTGTCGGCGCTCGCGATCCGTCGGGCGTGCGACGAGAGCCTCCGACGGCTGCAGACCGATCGCATCGACCTCTACCAGATGCACCACGTCTACCGAGAGGCCGACTGGGCCGAGGTCTGGCAGGCGTTCGAGACGCTCGTGCAGCAGGGCAAGGTGCTGTACGTCGGCTCGAGCAACTTCGCCGGCTGGCACATCGCACGCGCGAACGAGACCGCGAGGGAGCGGCACTTCCTCGGTCTGGTGTCCGAGCAGTGCCTCTACAACCTCAACGACCGGATGAGCGAGCTCGAGGTGCTGCCGGCGTGCGAGGGCTACGGGATGAGCGTGATCCCGTGGAGCCCGCTGGCCGGCGGACTGCTCGCCGGCGTGCTCGGGAAGATCGAGGGCGGTCGGCGCGCGGGGGAGTGGGTCCAGGATGACCTGCCGAAGTACCGCGACCGGATCGAGGCGTACGAGGCGCTCTGCCGCGACCTCGGCGAGCGGCCGGCCGACGTGGCGCTCGCGTGGCTCCTCGCCAACCCCGTCGTGACGGCCCCGATCATCGGCCCCCGGACGATCGAGCAGCTCGACGGGTCGCTCCGCGCGCTCGAGCTCACGCTGGACGAGGCGGCGGCCGCCAGGCTCGACGAGATCTTCCCCGGCCCGGGTGGCGCCGCCCCCGAGGCCTACGCCTGGTAGCCCGTTCGTGGGCCCGGCTCCTCGATGCGGTAACGTCCCACGTGGATGGCCCCGGAACAGCGCCCGGAGGAGTTCGCCCCCATCACGGAGGAGGAGCAGGCCGTCCTCCTCCAGGTGGTCGAGCTCCTGCGTCGCCTGAAGTACGGGACCGTGCTCCTCGTCGTGCAGGACGGCAAGGTCGTCCAGATCGAGATGGCGGAGAAGATCCGCCTGGTGTAGCGACCGGCGGTAGGCGGGGTACGGCGGACGACGTTTGACGATGCCCTCCCGTGCTGTTACGACTAGGGCCGCACGGGGCGACCGGACCACCGGAACCCCGGCTCCCGCGATCCTCTGAAGTGCCTTTCGGTTGACCGGACGACCGGAGACCGAGTCGGCAGACCACACTCGCCGGTCATCGGAAGGAGCCCCACATGCGAGCACCACGTTCCGGCGTACGCCTGTTCGCCATCGCCGCCGTCCTCGCGATCGTTGCTACCGCCTGTGGCAGCGACTCGGGCGACGGATCGAACGCCTCCGGCGGCGGCGGCGACTGCACGCCGTCCGACCAGCCCGTCCTCACCTTCGCCGCGTACAGCACCCCGCGCGAGGTCTACGG
>DASTPT010000133.1:0-48257 GCA_035762085.1 Actinomycetota bacterium
GCCGACGCGCGCACGGACACCACCGTGCGCGTCATCACGTCGGACACGATGTGCCTGAGTCCGGATGGTCCGCTGCTGCGCTCCACGACGCCACCGTAGGCCCGGGCGGCGCGTCCCCCTACGGCCGACCGGCCCGGGCCCGTCGGTCCCGAGGCCCCAGCGCGGCAGGGCCGTCCGACACCGGTTCGCCGTGGCCCCGACCATCGGTCGGCGGACCGAGGGTCGAGGCCGTCGAGATCCGTCGAGACCCCGGTCCAGACGGTACGCTCGGGTCGTGGACCCTCGGCTCATCGGTTCCGGACTCGCGCTGTCCTCCGAGCTCTCGCTCGGGGCGGTGCTCCAGCGGATCGTCGACCTGGCGGTCGAGATCACGGGCGCCCGGTACGGTGCGCTCGGCGTGATCGGCCCCGGGGGGCACCTGGCCGAGTTCGTCACCACCGGCATCGACGACGAGACCCGGTCGGCGATCGGCGACCCGCCGGTCGGCCGCGGGGTCCTGGGCGTGCTGATCGAGGAGGGCCAGCCGGTTCGGCTCGACGACATCGGCTCGCACCCTCGGTCCGTCGGCTTCCCCCCGCACCATCCCACGATGACCTCGTTCCTCGGGACGCCGATCGTCGTGCGCGGGACGGTCTTCGGCGACATCTACCTCGCCGACAAGCCCGGCGGGTTCACCGACGAGGACGAGGAGGCCCTGGGCGTGCTCGCCGCGCAGGCCGGGGTGGCGATCGAGAACGCGCGCCTCTACTCGGAGGCGCGGCGGGGCGAGCGGATGCTCGACGCCTTCCGCGAGATCGCGATCTCGATCCTGTCCGGCGCTGGGTCGGACGAGGCGCTCCGGCTCGTGGCCCGGCACGCGATGAACCTGGTCGAGGCCGACCTGGCGACCATCACCGCGATCGACCCCGTGGGCCGGCTCACGATGCGGGTGGCCGAGGGCGCGCACGCCGACGAGCTCCGCGGGGCCACGTTCCCGCCGAAGGGCTCGATCGCCGGCGAGGTCATCCGGTCGGGCCGTTCGCTGCTGGTGCCCGACGCCGCACGGGACCCACGCGCCTACCAGCCCGTCGTGAAGCTCGGCGACATGGGGCCGCTGATCCTCGTCCCGCTCGCCGAGCGTGGACGCGCGATCGGCACGCTGAACGCCGCCCGGGTGCGCGGCGGGCGGCCCTTCTCGCAGGAGGACGTCGAGCTGCTCCAGCGCTTCGCCGATCAGGCCACGATCGCGGTCGAGTACGCGCGGGCCCAGCGCGAGGCGCAGCGCGTCGCGATCATGGAGGACCGCGAGCGGATCGCGAAGGAGCTCCACGACGGCGTGATCCAGTCGTTGTTCGCCGTCGGCATGGGGCTGCAGGGAACGGCGCTCGTGAGCGGCGACCGCGAGGAGGCCCAGCGGATCGAGGGCGCCGTGGCCGAGCTCGACCGCGTGATCCGCGACCTGCGCAACTACATCTTCGGGCTGCGGCCGGGGATCCTCGCCGACCGGCAGCTCGACCAGGCGCTGCGACAGACCGCCCAGGAGTTCGAGGAGCGCTCGGGCGTCGTGACCGTCGTCGAGATCGACGAGACCGTCGCCGCGGAGCTGGCGTCCTCGGCGGCGGACGTGATCCAGGTCACGCGCGAGGCGCTCTCGAACGTCGGCCGGCACGCCGAGGCCACGACGTGCCGCGTCACCCTGCGGCGCGAGGACGGCAGCGCGATCCTGGAGGTGGACGACGACGGTCGCGGGTTCGACCCGGCGACCTCGCGCCGGGGCGACGGCCTGTCGAACCTCGAGCAGCGGGCCAAGGCCCTGGGCGGCACCGCCTCGATCGGCAGCGCGCCCACCCAGGGCACGACCGTCCGGCTGGAGATCCCCCTCGAGGGGATCGCCGTCTAGCGCTCCTCCACGACCAGCGCCGTCACCATCCCGAACATCCCCCCGGGCCCCTCGACGTGGGGAAGGATGTGGCAGTGGTACGCCCACACCCCTGGGTAGTCGGCCTGGACGAGGATGTCGAACCGCTGGCCCGGTGCCACCATCAGCGTGTCGGCCATGTAGGGCTGCTCGAGCACGAACCCGTCCTCCCCGACCACCTCGAAGTGGTACCCGTGCAGGTGCATCGGGTGGATCTGCGCCCCGTCGTTCGCCAGGTGGATCAGGACGTCGTCGCCCTGCTCCGCGACGATCGGCTGGGTCGCCGGGAAGCCCTTGCCGTTCAGGACGTACCCGGTCGGGCCGTCGCCCATGAACAGCGTGGACTCGACCTCGATCCGCTCCCCGTAGACGCCCGAGAACCCGTCCCTCGGCTCGATGTAGATCGCGCCGTACATGCCCTTGCCGACCTGCTCGGTCGAGTTGAAGTGCGAGTGGTAGACGTACATCCCCGGCGGGTCGACGACCTCGAACTCGTAGGTGAAGAACCCGCCCGGCATGATCGGGTCCTGCGTGATGTACGGCACGCCGTCCATCCCGTTCGGCACCGTCACGCCGTGGAGGTGCATCGTGGTCGGCTGGCTCATCTCGTTGCGCACGACGATCCGGACCCGGTCGCCGGGGTTCACCCGGAGCTCCGGACCCGGGACGGTGCCGTTGAAGCCCATCGCGTCCACGAACGTGCCGGGCTCCGTCTCCCAGCGCATCTCCTGCGCGGTGAGCTCGAACACCTTCCAGCCGTTCTCGATCGTGGGCTCGAGCGGCTCGTTGCCCTGTCCCTCCGTCGTCGCCGGGAAGGCCTCCACGCCCGCGCGGTGGCCCTCGAGCATCTCCTGCACGGTCATGCCGGCGTGCGGGGTGGTCGTGTGCCCCGTCGCGCCGGTCGCGCCGGTCGACCCGGCGGCCGCGGCCTCGACGTCCTCCGAGACCGTCAGCGCACCGACCATGCCGACATCCTCGTGGCCCGCCACGGTGCAGTAGATCTTGTAGTCGCCGGGCGCGAGCGCGGGGACGGTCAGCGTGGCGGACTCCCCGGACTGGAGCTGGGCGGTCTCCTTCACGCCCTCGCCGGTGTCCACGGCGAACGTGTGCGGCGAGCTCCCGTCGTTCGACACCTCGAACGTCAGCTCCTGGCCGGCCGGGGCGGTGAGCTGCTCGGGATCCAGCGCGAAGTCGGTCAGCGACATGGCGTAGGCGCCGGCCGCGGAGCCGGCCGCGGCCTCGCCGGTCTCGTCTCCGGCCGCGGCGCTGCTGCAGGCGGCTGCGAACAGGGTCAGCGCGAGCGCGCCGACGAGCACACCCCACGGGCGGGTGCGGTCGATCATGCGGGCATCTCCTTTCGGGCGCGGGCGCACGACCGGACAGGGAACCCGGGCCGTGCAGGTGCCATAGTAGAGCCGAACGGCCCATCCGACATGGGCCGTTCGGCGTCGATGCCCTACACGATCAGCGCCGATACGGCGTGGACGAGCTCCAGCCGTTCCGGGTGCCGGGACAGACGGCGGAGCCGGCCCTCCACCTGCTCGCCGGGGTGCGATCCGAGGACCACCACCCGCGCGCCCGTCAGCAGGTACAGCGCGAGGATCTCCTCCGACGCCGTGCCCATCATCACGGCCTCGCTGTCCGTGCTCATGTCGAGCACCGTGACGTCCGCCTCCTCGAGCAGGGGACACACGCCATCCCTCGAGCCGACGCACGTGTAGTCGGGCTCCGTGGGCCCGGGACAGACGAGCACGTCGAAGCCCACCGCCTCGAGCCACGAGCCGAACCGCTCGCGCTCCGTGAGGTCGGCCTCGACGACGAGGACGGTGCCATGGCCCACGGTCATCGGGCGCAGTGTGCGTCGGGGCCCCGCTCGCGGTTGCGAGCCACCCGTCCCAGGCTCGGCGGGTCGTTCGCCCCTCCGCACGACCGGCGCCGGCCGACCATCCTTGCGGACCATGTTCATCCGGTATTTCCTCGACCTGCCGGTCCCGTTCGAGTCGCTCGAGGCGGCGCTCGTGTCCGAGCCCGAGGCCTGGCTCCCGGGCCTGGCACGCGACGCCGAGAGCCGGGGCGAGCGCTTGCTCGCCGAGGTCGGCTTCGCGGTCGACGACGCCCACCGCCTGGACAAGCGCGTCGAGATCGGCTTCGGGGAGCCCCA
The DNA here is from genome assembly GCA_035762085.1 of Actinomycetota bacterium. Classification (GTDB taxonomy): domain Bacteria; phylum Actinomycetota; class UBA4738; order UBA4738; family HRBIN12; genus HRBIN12. The sequence continues at coordinate 4,059 of DASTPT010000133.1, forward strand.
CCGCATCCCCACGAAGACGATCCTGCCGATGACGTGGCACGCGACGGGCGTCGAGGGCCTGTTCCCCTCGCTCGAGGCGGATCTGGAGGTGGCCTCGCTCGGCCCGAACCGCACCCAGCTGTCGATCAGCGCCCGGTACCGGCCGCCGATGGGGGTCCTCGGGCGAGCCCTCGATCGCGCGTTGCTGCATCGCGTGGCCGAGGCGACGGCGAAGGACTTCCTCGACCGCGTCGGCGAGGCCGTCCAGCTCCGCGTCGTGCCCAGATGACACGCTGGCCGCCTTTCGGCCGGTAGGATGTGGGGCCGTGGCGAAGCCTCCCCTGCGCGTGCTGCTCGTGGACGACCACGAGGTCGTTCGCAGCGGCGTGAAGGCGCTCCTGCAGGCCACGGACGACATCGTGGTCACCGCCGAGGCCGGCTCGGTGCGGGAGGCGATCGACGAGGCCGACCGCACGCGCCCCGACGTCGTCGTCATGGACGTGCGCCTGGCCGACGGCAGCGGCATCGAGGCCACGCGCGAGATCCGGGCGAAGCATCCGAAGACCGCGGTGGTCATGCTCACCTCGTTCGCGGACGACGAGGCCCTGTTCGCCTCGATCATGGCCGGCGCCTCGGGCTACGTCCTGAAGCAGGTGAAGGGCGGGGAGCTCGTGCGGGCCATCCGCACGGTTGGCAAGGGCGAGAGCCTGCTCGATCCCGCGGTCACGAACGCCGTGTTGGAACGGCTCCGGAAGGGAAAGCATCTCCTCAAGGACGAGAAGCTCGCCCGCCTGTCGCCGCAGGAGGAACGGATCCTGTCGCTCGTGGCGGACGGCAAGACCAACAAGGAGATCGGCGAGGAGCTGAACCTGGCGGAGAAGACCGTCAAGAACTACGTCTCGAGCATCCTGTCGAAGCTCGAGGTGGCCCGCCGCGCCGAGGCCGCCGCCTACCTCGCACGGCACACGACGACGCCGGGCACGCAAGGCTAGCTCGCGTCGCCCGCCCGCACGCGACCCCGGGGACGGGTCGTGAGACCGCGGGATCTCCGCAGGATGGCCGGCTCCGCCACGGCTCCCGCCGACGGGAAGGAGGGTGCGATGGACGAGCGCCGAGGACCGATCCGCTTCGGCGAGCCCATGCTCGCGCGGTTCCTGTTCGCCTCGAGCACGGCCGCGTGGATCTGGCTGCTCCCCCGCCTGTACCTCGGGTACGAGTGGACGAAGGCCGGGTGGGAGAAGGTCACCGACCCCGCCTGGATGACGACGGGGCAGGGGCTGCAGGGCTTCGCCGCCTTCGCGTCGACCGAGCTCACGCAGGGTGAGCACCCCGCCGTGAACTTCGGCTGGTACGCGGCGTTCCTGCGCTGGATCGCCGAGGACTCGTACCCGTGGATGGCCAAGCTCATCGCGGTGGGCGAGCTCACGGTGGGGATCTGCCTGCTCCTCGGGCTGTTCACCGGCATCGCGGCGTTCATGGCCGGCACGCTCTCGTTCTCGTTCGGCCTGGCCGGCGTCGCGGGCGTCAACCCGCTGTTCTTCCTGATCGAGATCCTGCTCGTGCTCGCCTGGCGCAACGCCGGGTACATCGGCCTGGACCGCTGGGTGCTGCCCGCGCTCGGGACGCCCTGGGAGCCCGGGACCCTGTTCCGAGAGCGCGCCGAGGAGCGCGCCCCGCGCGAGCTGGCCTGATCGCCCTCGCGCGCCCCGGCCGCGCTGCGCCCGGCCAACCCCCTGGCGTCGGCCGTTACCGAGGGTCTCCAGGAGCGGTGGACACCGCCTGGCCCTCGTGCGGAGGCCCCCGGTCCTCAGGTGGGCCGGAGGGCACCCGGAGACGGGGCCACGCGACTCACCCCGTGAAAACGCATGGCGAGAGGATGGAGGCGGGGCGAACACCCGCCTCCATCATCATGCGGGGACACAGCGGGAGCGGACCATGAGCGAGCACGGCACCCAGATCACCGTCGACGGCAACGAGGCCGCGGCGCGGATCGCGCACAAACTGTCCGAGGTCATCGCCATCTACCCGATCACCCCCTCGACCCCGATGGGCGAGTTCGCCGATGCGTGGTCGGCGGCCGAGCGCCCGAACCTGTGGGGGGCGGTCCCCCAGGTGGTCGAGATGCAGAGCGAGGGCGGCGCCGCCGGCGCGCTCCACGGCGCCCTCCAGGCCGGGGCGCTGTGCACCACGTTCACGGCCTCGCAGGGCCTGCTCCTGATGATCCCGAACATGTTCAAGATCGCCGGCGAGCTGACCTCCACGGTGATCCACGTCGCGGCCAGGACCCTCGCCACGCACGCCCTGTCGATCTTCGGCGACCACAGCGACGTGATGGCGGCCCGGGCGACCGGGTTCGCGATGCTGTGCTCCTCGGACGTCCAGGCCGCCCAGGACCTGGCGCTGGTCTCGCACGCGGCCACGCTCGAAGCGCGCGTCCCGTTCCTGCACTTCTTCGACGGCTTCCGAACCAGCCACGAGGTGAACGTGATCGAGGCCGTCGGCGATGACGAGATCCGCGCGATGATCTCCGAGGACCAGGTCCGGGCGCACCGTGACCGAGCCCTCACCCCCGATCGTCCCGTCCTGCGCGGGACCGCACAGGACCCCGACGTGTTCTTCCAGGCACGCGAGGCGTGCAACCCCTTCTACCTGGAGGTCCCCGGGATCGTGCAGGAGGCGATGGATCGGTTCGGCGCGCTCACCGGACGCCACTACCACCTCGTCGACTACGCAGGCGCGCCGGACGCCGAGCGCGTCGTCGTGGTGATGGGCTCCGCCAACGGCGCCGTGGCCGACACGGTCGACACGCTCGTCGCACGCGGCGAGAAGGTCGGCGTCCTCAACCTCCGGCTGTTCCGGCCCTTCCCGGCGGAGGCGTTCATCGACGCGCTCCCCGCCACCGTGAGATCGATCGCCGTGCTCGACCGGACGAAGGAGCCGGGCGCCCCCGGGGAGCCCCTGTACCAGGACGTCGCGACCGCGCTCACCGAGGCGCTCCTCGCCGGCCGTCTCTCCTCGATGCCCCGCCTGATCGGCGGTCGGTACGGCCTCTCCTCGAAGAACTTCGACCCCCCGATGGCCAAGGCGGTGTTCGACGAGTTGGCGAAGCCCGACCCGAAGAACCACTTCACGGTCGGCATCGTCGACGATGTCACCTTCACCTCGCTCTCGGTCGACCCGACGTTCACGACCGAGACCGAGGACGTCGTGCGCGCGCTGTTCTACGGCCTCGGCGCCGACGGGACCGTGAGCGCGAACAAGAGCTCGGTCAAGATCATCGGCGAGGGCACGGACCTGCACTCGCAGGGGTACTTCGTCTACGACTCGAAGAAGTCGGGCTCGATGACGATCAGCCATCTGCGGTTCGGACCGAGGCCGATCAACTCCTCGTACCTCATCCGCAGCGCGAGCTTCATCGCCTGCCACCAGTTCAACTTCCTCGAGCGCAAGGACGTGCTCGCGGCCGCCGAGCACGGAGCCACGTTCCTGTTGAACAGCCCGTACGGTCCCGAGTCGGTCTGGGACAACCTGCCGATCGAGATCCAGCGCGCGATCGTCGACAAGGATCTGAAGTTCTACGTGATCGACGCGCAGAAGATCGCGACCGACGTCGGGCTCGGCCGCCGGGTGAACACGGTCCTGCAGACGTGCTTCTTCGCGCTCTCGGGCGTGCTCGACCGCGACGAGGCGATCGCGGCGATCAAGGAGTCGATCGAGAAGAACTACGGCAAGCGCGGCCGCGCGGTGCTCGAGCAGAACTTCGCGGCGGTCGACGCCGCGATCGACGGCCTGCACCGGGTCGAGGTCCCGGAGGAGGCGCGCTCGCAGGTCCACCAGCTGCCGCCGGTCCCCGACGACGCCCCCGACTTCGTGAAACGGGTGACGGCGATGATCGCAGCGGGGCAGGGCGACCTGCTTCCGGTCTCGGCGCTGCCGGTCGACGGGACGTTCCCGACCGGGACGTCCCAGTACGAGAAGCGCTCGATCGCGCTCGAGATCCCGATCTGGGATCCTGAGATCTGCATCGACTGTGCGAAGTGCGCGCTCGTCTGTCCGCACGCCGCGATCCGGATGAAGGTCTACGAGCCCTCGGCGATCGAGGGCGCCCCGGCCACCTTCAAGCACAAGGACTGGAAGGATCGCGAGCACCCGGGCTTGTGGATGACGATCCAGGTCGCACCGGACGACTGCACCGGCTGCGGCGTGTGCGTGGACACGTGCCCCGCGAAGAGCAAGGAGGTCGTGAAGCACAAGTCGATCAACATGGAGCCGAAGCTCGAGCACCTCGAGGAGGAGCGCCCGAACTTCGAGTTCTTCGAGACGATCCCGACGTTCGACCGCCGGGACGTCAAGGTGGCCTCGATCAAGGGCTCGCAGATGCTCGAGCCGCTCTTCGAGTTCTCCGGCGCCTGCGAGGGATGCGGCGAGACCCCGTACCTGAAGCTGCTCTCGCAGATGTACGGCGATCGGTTGCTCATCGCGAACGCCACCGGGTGCTCGTCGATCTACGGCGGGAACCTGCCGACGACGCCGTGGGCGAAGAACGCCGAGGGTCGCGGTCCGACGTGGTCGAACTCGCTGTTCGAGGACAACGCCGAGTTCGGCCTGGGCATGCGCCTCGCGAACGACCACAAGACGACGTTCGCGCGTCAACTGCTCGAGCGCCTCGCGCCGCAGGTCGGCCAGGATCTCGCGACCGCGATCCTCGAGACCGAGATGGACGACGAGGTCGCGATCTCCGAGCAGCGTGAGCGCGTCGTCGAGCTCCGTGCGCGGCTCGCGACGCTCGGGGGCGACGACGCCATCAACCTGAGCCAGATCGCCGACGCGCTGGTGCGCAAGAGCGTCTGGATCGTCGGCGGCGACGGCTGGGCGTACGACATCGGGTTCGGCGGCCTCGACCACGTGCTCGCGACCGGTCGGGACGTGAACATCCTCGTCCTGGACACGCAGGTGTACTCGAACACCGGCGGTCAGGCGTCGAAGGCCACCCCGCGCGGCGCGGTGGCGAAGTTCGCCTCGTCGGGAAAGCGGGTCGGCCGCAAGGACCTCGGACTGCTCGCGTCGGACTACGGCAACGTGTACGTGGCGCAGGTCGCGATGGGCGGTGACAACGCGCAGGTCGTGAAGGCGTTCGCCGAGGCGGAGTCGTGGCACGGACCGTCGATCATCATCGCCTACAGCACCTGCATCTCGCACGGGATCGACATGTCGACCTCGATGGCCCACCAGAAGGAGGCCGTACAGTCGGGCTTCTGGCCGCTGTATCGGTACGACCCGCGCAAGGCGATCGAGGGCGAGCGTCCGTGGCAGCTGGACAGCAAGGCGCCCACCCTGCCGCTCAAGGAGTTCCAGGCGAAGGAGGCACGGTTCGCGATGCTCGCGCGCTCCCAGCCGGACGACTACGAGGAGCTCGCGAAGCTGGCGCAAGCCGACGCAGAGGAGCGCTGGCGCTTCTACGAGCAGCTCGCCGGCGTCGAGCGTCAGGCGCCCGGAGAGCTGGAGCTCGATGGCCAAGGCGAGGACGCCGCGACGCCCGAGGAGGTGGGATCGTGACCGTCGACCTTCGCACGAGATACCTGGGGCTGGAGCTCGCGAACCCCGTGGTGCCCTCCGCGTCGACCCTGTCGTCGCGGATCGACACGCTGAAGCGCCTCCAGGACGCCGGCGCTGCCGCGGTCGTGTTCCAGTCGCTGTTCGAGGAACAGATCGAGCACGAGGAGATCGAGCTCCACCGCGTGATGGAACAGGGATCGGAGAGCTTCGCCGAGGCGCTCACGTACCTTCCCGAGATGGAGGAGTACAACACCGGTCCGGACGAGTACCTACGTCACGTCGAGGCCTCGAAGAAGGAGCTCGAGATCCCGGTCATCGGCTCGCTGAACGGCTCGTCCCCCGGAGGGTGGGTGAAGTACGCGAAGCTGATCCAGGACGCCGGGGCGGACGCGCTCGAGCTCAACGTCTACTACATCGCCGCGAACCTGGACGAGAACAGCGCCCAGGTCGAGCAGCGGTACCTCGACCTCGTCGCGTCCGTGCGGGGATCGGTGACGATCCCGCTCGCGGTGAAGATCGGTCCGTTCTTCAGCTCGGTCTCGAACATGGCGCGCCGACTCGTCGATGCCGGCGCCGACGGGCTCGTGCTGTTCAATCGGTTCATGCAGCCGGACATCGACCTCGACAGCCTCCAGGTCGACCCGACGTTGCACCTGTCCACCGCGGATGAGGTGCTGCTGCCGCTGCGATGGATCGGCATCCTGCGCGGGCGGGTGGACGCGTCGCTTGCCGCGACCACGGGGGTGCACGGTCCGGAGGAGGCCCTGAAGCTCCTCCTCGCCGGCGCCGACGTGACGATGATGGCGAGCGCGTTGTTCCGCAACGGGCCGGAGCACGTGGGGAGGGTGATCGAGGGCATCCGGACGTGGCTCGAGGAGCACGAGTACGGCTCGGTCGAACAGGCGAAGGGCAGCGTGTCGCAGCGCAACGTCGCCGACCCGGCCTCGTTCGCGCGGTCGAACTACATGGAGATGCTCGTGAGCTTCACGAGCGACTACGACTGGCGCGAGATCCCCGGCAGCGTCCAGGCGTAGCGCTCGGCCGGCTCAGCCGGCGAGCATGTGGCGGAGCACCATCCGCAGGATCCCGCCGTGCCGGTACATCTCGACCTCGGCCGGCTCGTCGATCCGCACCGTGACGTCGAACCGGACGTCCGAGCCGTCGTCCCGGCGCGCCACGACCGTGGCCCGGTGCCGCGGCGAGATGCCCCCCACCAGGCCGATCACGTCGAAGGTCTCGGTCCCGGTGAGGCCGAGGGACTCGGCCGACTCCCCCGGCTGGAACTGCAGCGGCAGGACGCCCATGCCGACCAGGTTCGAGCGGTGGATCCGCTCGAAGCTCTCGGCGAGGACGGCGCGGACGCCGAGGAGGGCCGGTCCCTTCGCCGCCCAGTCGCGGCTGGAACCGCTCCCGTACTCCTTGCCCGCGACGACGACGAGCGGCACGCCCTCGGCGCGGTAACGGAGCGAGGCATCGAAGATCGTCGTGACCTCGCCGTCGGGCAGGTGCGCCGTCCACGGTCCCTCGGTCCCGGGCGCCAGCCGGTTCTGGAGCCGAACGTTCGCGAAGGTCCCTCGCACCATCACCTCGTGGTTGCCGCGGCGCGCGCCGGAGGAGTTGAAGTCGCGCGGCTGGATGCCGCGTTCGACGAGGTGCCGGCCCGCCGGCGAGTCCGGCCGGATCGAGCCCGCGGGCGAGATGTGGTCGGTCGTGATCGAGTCCCCCACCCACACCAGACACCGGGCGCCGGTGAGGTCCTCACCCTCGCGCGGCCCGTCGGCCAGGTCGGCGAAGAACGGCGGCTCCTGGACGTACGTCGAGTCCGGGTCCCACGCGTAGATCGGGCCCGTCGGCGTCGGCAGGTCACGCCATCGCTCGTCGCCCTCGAAGATCCGGCCGTACTGATCGCGGAACTGCTCGGCCGAGACCGACGACGCGATCGAGGCGCGCACCTCCTCCGCGCTCGGCCAGAGGTCCCGCAGGTAGACCGGTCGTCCGCCCGCGTCCGTGCCCAGCGCGTCGTTCGTCAGGTCGATCTCGACCGTGCCGGCCAGGGCGAACGCGACGACGAGGGGCGGCGAGGCCAGGTAGCTCGCCCGTACGAGCGGGTGGATGCGGCCCTCGAAGTTGCGGTTCCCGGACAGAACGGCGACCACGGCGAGGTCGCGGTCCTGCACCGGCTCCGCGACCTCGCGTGCGAGCGGGCCGGAGTTGCCGATGCACGTCGTGCAGCCGTAGCCGACGAGCGCGAACCCGAGCTTGTCCAGATACGGCGTCAGGCCCGCCGCATCGAGGTAGTCGGTCACCACGCGCGACCCGGGTGCGAGCGATGTCTTCACCCAGGGCTTGACGTCGAGCCCGGCCTCGTTCGCCTTCTTCGCGAGCAGGCCCGCCGCGATCATCACCGACGGGTTCGACGTATTCGTGCAGCTCGTGATCGCGGCGATCACCACGGCGCCGTTCCGCAGCTCTCCCGCTCTCCGGACCGAGCGCTCCTTGTCGATCCGCTCACCGTGGACCTCCTCGAACGACGCCCAGACACGGCCGAGCGGCACGCGGTCCTGCGGGCGCCTCGGCCCGGCTACGCTCGGCTCGACGGCGCCGAGATCCAGGTCGAGGACCTCGCTGAACACCGGCTCGGGGTCGTCGTCGCGTCGGAACAGGCCCTGCTCCTTCGTGTAGCGCTCGACGAGGTCGGCACGCTCGCCCCGGCCCGTGAGGCGCAGGTACCGGAGCGTCTCCTCGTCGACCGGCCACAGGGCGGCCGTCGCCCCGTACTCCGGGCACATATTGCTGAGCGTCGCGCGGTCGGCGAGCTCGAGCGTCGAGCACCCGGGCCCGAAGAACTCGACGAACGAGCCGACGACGCCGTGGGCGCGGAGCATCTGGGTGAGCGTCAGAACCAGGTCGGTCGCGGTGGTGCCGGTGGGCAGCGCCCCGCGGACCCGGACGCCGACCACGAACGGCTGCGGCAGGAACATCGGCTGTCCGAGCATCGCGGCCTCGGCCTCGATCCCGCCGACGCCCCAGCCGAGGACGCCGAGCCCGTTGATCATCGTCGTGTGCGAATCCGTCCCGACGAGGGTGTCGGGGAACGCCACCCCGTCGCGGTCGGCCACCACCTTGCCCAGGTGCTCCAGGTTGACCTGGTGGCAGATGCCGGCACCCGGCGGCACGACGCGGACGCCGTCGAACGCCTGCTGGGCCCACCGCAGGAGCGCGTACCGCTCGCCGTTGCGCTCGTACTCGAAGTCGATGTTGCGGGCGTACGCGTCGGCCGAGCGGAACAGGTCCACCTGGACCGAGTGGTCCACGATCAGGTCGGCCTCGACGAGCGGGTTCACCTTCGACGGGTCGCCGCCGGCGCGCGCCATCGCGCTGCGCATCGCGGCGAGATCCACGACCGCCGGCACGCCGGTGAGGTCCTGCATCAGGACGCGCGTCGGCATGAACGCGACGCTCGCGCCCGCCGCCGGCTCGGGCCAGGCGGCCAGCGCGCGCACGTCGTCGTCGGCGACGTCGCGCGATCCGGCGCGGCGGAGCAGGTTCTCGAGCAGCACCTTGACGGTGTGCGGCAGCCGGGCGGGGTCGGCCGCTCCCAGGTCGGGTAGGCGGTCGAGGCGGTGCAGCTCCACCGGCCCCGCCGCGGTGTCGATCCTGCCCCTCGCGCTCGCGAACTCGCTGCCCATCGATGCGGTCCCCTCCTCACCGTCGTCACGCGGACGCCCGTGCGTGGTGGCGTATCATCCATCGTCCCAGACGGACCCGGTTCCGGGGAGCGGTCAGAAGCGGAGGTGCGGCGGCGTCGACTCGCCCGGCTCCTCGAGGTCGCTCAGGATCCGGCGCTCGATCTCCTCGACGTCGCGGCGGTGCTGCCGGATCTGCTCGCGGTGCTCCATCCGGGTCTGCCGGCGGATCCCCGCCTCGCGCTCGCGCCGCTGCTGCACCACGGTCTCGGTCAGGAGCCGCGGCACCGCCCGGGGGTTCCCGTCCTCGTCGAGGGCCACGTACACGAGGTACGCGCTCGCGGTGTGGACCCGCTCCCCGGTCACGATGCGCTCGGCCTCGACGCGGACGCCCACCTCGAGCGAGGTCGTGTACGCGGCGTTCACCGACGCCTTCACCGTGATCGTGTCGCCCACGTGCACGGGCGCGAGGAAGGACATCTCGTCCATCGACACCGTGACCGCCAGACCGCCGCAGTGCTTGATCGCCGCCAGCCCGGCGGCCGTGTCCACCAGCTTCATCACGACGCCGCCGTGCACGATGCCGGCGATGTTCGCGTCCGTGAGCTCCATGAGCTGCACGAGCGTCACCTGGGACGCCGCCACCGGCTTCGGACCCTGGTTCGAGGCAGCCACCGCGGGCAACGGTAGCAGGCGGAGCCCGAGCCCGTAGCATGACGCCGTGCGCCGGATCGCGCCGCTCGCGCTCGCCCTGCTGGCCCTCGTCGCGGCGGCCTGTTCGGACGGGGGCGAGCCGCCGACGTCCCCCTCGCCGACCGGGACCTCGGGCCCATCGCCGAGCCCGACCCCGCAGCCGACCGAGCCGTCCACGCCCTCGCCGTCGCCGTCGCCGCCGTCGCCGGCCCCGTGGACCGTGCCTGACTCCGTCCGCGTCCCGGCGGACGCGCCGACGACGCTCGACCACCCGGCCCGGGTCGCCGCCGTGGAGACCGGGGACCTCCGACCCCTCGCGCCGCCCGGAGCCGAGGTGATCGACGAGGCCGTCCTGATCGGCGAGGACGACCGCGCCGAGCAGCTCGCGCTGACGTGGCGCCGGGGCGACGACCCGTTCAGCGCCGAGCACGGGTTCGTCGTATGGCAGCGGTTCACCGACGATCCGGCGTGGCGCGCCGTCTACGCGTTCACCGATCGTCCGCGCAAGGGCGTGCTCGGCGTCCGGCTGGACGCCGACGACCTCACCCGGGACGCCACCCTCGACGCGCTCACGTTCGAGCAGCAGGGCGGGACCGGCGCGTGCGGGATCTGGCGGGTCGTCCTGTCGACGCCCGGAGCCGCGGACGAGGCCTTCCGGCGTTCCACCTGCGACACCGAGATCCGGATCGCGCGCGGAGGGCTCTCGGTGCGCGAGGCCGTGTTCGAGTCCGACGACCCCCACTGCTGCCCGAGCCACATCCGGAACTCGCGGCTCGAGTGGGACGGCGAGACCTTCGTCCAGGTCTCGAGCGAGCTCGTCGACGTGCGCTGAGGCCCGTCGAGCGGCCGCCGGGCGCCCGACGGGGTGCCCATCGGCCATCTCCCGAGGCATGGAGCATTTGTCGTCCCCCGGGCTCACCCTCCCCCGCCTTGCGGCCGATAAGGCTTCCAGGAGGCTGGATGGCAGAGGCGGAACGGATCCGCGGGCTCGGCGCGACCGCGCGCCGTCGCGTCCTGTGGGGCGTGCTGACGATCGTGCTGGCCGCTGCCGCCGTGCTCGCGCTCGCCCAGTCGCAACGGCTCCGCGAGGGGTTGATCGCCGACGCCACCAACTCGGCCGAGGCGCTCGTCGACGCCGCGCTCGAGCCGATCCTGTCGAGCATGGATGCCGAGCCCGTGAGCGGCGGTCTGCAGGCCTTGCTGACCGAGGCGGTCGACGGACAGGTCCTGGCGGACGGCACCGTCCGGGCGGTCACGATCTGGGCGGCCGACGGCACGATCGTGTTCGCCGACGACGCCAGCCTCGTCGGCGACCAGGTCAAGTCGATGCGCACGACCGTCGCGGCCGTGATCGGGGACGCGCCCCGCAGCGAGGTCACCGGCGGCCTCCTGCGATCGTTCGTCCCCGTCGAGGTCTCCCAGGGCGCGGGCGTGGCGGTCGAGCTCGTCCGGAGCGCCGAGGCCGTCGCCTCGGCGACCGACCCCTGGCGCCTGCTCTCGATGGTGTTCGCCGCCGCGGCGGTCCTGTGCCTCCTGCTGTTCGCGAAGACGTTCACCCGGTACGAGCGTCGGATCCAGGGCTTCGACGAGGACGTGCTGCACGCCGCCGTCGCCGGGCGCTCCCGCGCCGAGCGCGCCCGCGAGGACGCCGAGAACCGCCGCGACGTCCTCATGGCCGAGCTCGAACGGGTGCGTGAGAGCCTGACGGAGGCCGAGAGGCGCGCGCGCCAGTCCGCGCGCACCGCCGATGACGCCCCGCGGCTGCGGGAGCACCTCGCGATCGCGACCGAGGAGCTGCAGCGCGTGGAGCACGAGCGCGACGCCCTGCGCGAGCGCCTGGCCGAAACCGGCCGCGCGGTCGAGGCCGAGGCGGCGCGCGGTCGCGAGGAGGTCGCGGGCGCGCTCGCGGAGATCGAGCGTCTCGAGGGCGTGAAGGCGAGCCTTCAGGACCGTGCGGCGAAGGCCGAGGAGACCGTCGCCGAGCTGACGAAGCGGCTCGCCGAGCTGCGCGCGCGGCCCGAGGTCGAGGCGGACCTGGCGTCCACGCAGCGGGAGCTCGACGCGACACGGCAGGACCTGGCCGCGGCGCGCGAGCGCGCCGAGCAGGCGGAGCATCGCAACGGCGAGCTCGAGGGCATGCTCGCGGAGCTGCATGCGAGCGTCCAGCACCTGGAGCGGCGCCCGGATCTGTCGGCCAAGCTCGCGGCGGCGACCTCCGCGCTCGAGATCGCGCGCGACCACGTCACGGCCCTCACCGCGCGCGCCGACGAGGCCGACGCCGAGGCCGCCCGGCTCCGCGCGGAGCTGGACGGCGTCCGGAGGATCGGGTCGCGGGAGCTCGAGGCGGCGCGGGAGCAACTCGGACGGCTCCGGCCCGAGCTCGACCGGATGAGCGAGGAGCTCCGGAATACCACCGTCGAGAACTCGACCCTCCGCGAGGAGGTCGAGTCCCTGCGCCGCGCATCGGATGCGGCCGGCCAGATGATCGCCGGAGCGAACGCCGAGCTCGTGATGTCCGCCGAGATCGTCAAGGCCCTCCGAGCGGACGTCGATCGCGCGCAGGCCGCGCTCGCGGACGCCGACGGCGCGGTGCAGGCGGCGATGGCCGAGCGGGACGAGGCCCGCAGCGAGCTCGAGGCGCATCGCGAGGCGACGCGGAACGAGCTCGAGTCGCTCCGCGACGCCGTGCGGGCGGACCTCGACGCGCTCCAGGCGACGGTGGTCTCGGAGCGGGAGCGAGCCGACGGGGTCGCTTCCGAGCTCCAGGAGGCTCTGGACAAGCTTGAAGACGCCCGAGCCGATCTGCAGCGCGCTCGGTCGGAGCGCGACGGCGCCGACGCGGAGCTCGAGACGCTCCGCACCGCGGTCGGGGCCGAGCTCGAGACGCTCCGCGACGCCGTGCGGTCGCAGCGGGAGCGGGCCGACGGGCTGGCCGCCGAGCTCGAGGAGGCGCGGTCCGGGCTCTCCGACGCGCAGTCCGAGCGCGACCGCGCCGTCGCGGAACTCGAGACGCTCCGCACCGCGGTCGGAGCCGAGCTCGAGACGCTCCGCGACGCGGTGAGGTCGCAACGCGATCGGGCCGACGCGCTGGCCGCCGAGCTGGCGGCGGCACGGTCTGAGCTCACCGCCCTCGGGTCCGCGCTCCAGATCGCGCGCTCGGAGCTGGACGCGGCGCGCTCCGAGCGGGACGCGGCGGCATCGGAGCTGGAGGTGCTCCGCTCCCAGGCGGGATCGGAGCGGCAACGGGCCGACGAGATCGCGTCCGAGCTGCAGACCGTGCGGTCCGAGCTCGCCGGTCTCCGCTCCAGCCTCGAGGGAACCGGCCGCGAGCGGGACGAGGTCCGCGAGCGGGTCGACGGGCTCATGGCCGACCTCGAGCGCGCGACCGTGGAGGCGGACGCGGCGAGGGCGGAGGCGAGCGCGGCCCGGGCCGAGGCCGAGGCGATCCGGGCCGAGGTGGAGGTCGCGCGATCCGAGGCGGAGGCCGCCCGCGGCGAGGTCGAGGCCATGCGCGCAGAGGTCGGGGCGGCGCGCGCCGAGGCGGATGCGCTCCGCGAGCGGATGGAGGTCGCCCGCGCCGACGCCGAGACCGCACGGACCGAGGCCCAGCAGGCGCTCGCTCGGCTCGAGGGGATGCGGGCCGAGGCCGAGGATGCGCAGGATCGCACGGCCGCGGAGGCGGCGGCGATCGCGGACCGGGTCGCCGAGCTCGAGGGCCGCCTGGCGCGGGCGGAGGCCCGCGCCGTCGGGGCCGAGCAGGCGCGCGCGCAGGCCGAGACGCAGGCGGGCGAGGCCCTCGAGCGCGCGAGGGCCGCCGAGGGACTGCTCGGCGAGGCCGAGGCGCTCCTCGTCGAGGCCGAGGCCGAGTTCCGGCGGGCCCGGGAGACCGAGGCCGCCGCGGTCGGCGCGCCGGCGACCACGCCGAGCGTCACCGATCCCGAGCCCGACCCGGCGTCCGGGAACGGCGTGAACGGCTCGGCGGCGGGCCGCCGACCGGCCGGCAAGATCGAGCTCGACACGCTCGTCCGCCGCATCGTGCAGGAGTCCGCGGGGCGCACCGGGCGCAAGGTCAGCGTCTACGCCGAGCCCGTCGTGGTCCTCGCGCCACGCGGCGTGATCGAGACGATCGTGACCGACCTGCTCGAGCGCTCGGTCCAGCGCACGTCCGAGGGGAACCGCATCGTGGTCCACGTCGAGCGCTCGGAGGACGGCGGCGCGCTGCTCTCGGTCGAACACGGCCGGCCGCCCGAGGACGACGCGCTCGGCGCGGAGACCCGCCGGTTGATCACGGACCTGGGTGGGTGGGCGGCCGTGGAGCCACATCCCGGCGGTGGCTCGATCCTGCGGGTGCTGATCCCGCGCGAGAGCTCGGCCGGAGCCGCGATCTCCGCCTGAGGCCTACGTCACCACCTGGAGCCGACTGCCCCGCGGCGACTTCTCGACCACGATCCGCGCCGGGAGCCGGACCGCCAGGTCGGGCACGTGCGTGATGACGCCCACCATGCGGCCGTCGCCGCCGAGCTGCTCGATCGCCTCGACGACGACCTCGAGCGTGTCGGGGTCCAGCGTCCCGAACCCCTCGTCGAGGAACAGGCTGTCGAGCCTCGCCTTCTCGGTCGCCGACAGCGCGCCCACCTGCTCGGACAGCGCGAGGGCGAGCGCGAGGGACGCGAGGAACGTCTCGCCACCCGACAGCGTCCGGGCGCTCCGCCGCTCCTCCCCGTTCCACGTGTCGACCACGAAGAACTCGTCGTCGACGTACTCGAGGAGGTATCGACCCGAGGACAGCGTCGACAGGCGCTCGGAGCCGGCGCCCGCGAGCAGCTGCAGCGCCTCGAACTGGAGGAAGGCGATGATCCGGTCGGCGCGGAGCTCCTTCGCGAGCGCGTCGAACCGCTCCTCGCGCCGGCGGTGCTCCGCGATCTCCGCGACGAGCGCACCGGCGTGCTCGAGCTTGCGAGCGAGGTCGTCGGCTCGGCGGGCCGCGGTGGCCGCCTCCTTCGCCGCGGCGGTGCAGGTCGCCCCAACGGCCTCCACGAGCCCGTCGAGTGTGTCCTCGGGCGGGACGAGCCCGTCCACGACGGCGGCGGCCTCCTCGAGCAGCGCCTCCTTCGCGCCGGCGCGGGCGTCGGCGAGCCCGTCCAGCCCGGCGGCGGTCTCGTCGAGACCCTCGGCGATCCGGCCCGCGACCGTGGCCACCTCGGCCGGCTCGGTCGCGCCGGCCACCGTCGGCAGGTCCGGCACCTCGACATCGCCGACGGCCAGGGTCCGCGCCCGGTCCAGGAGCCCGGTGAGCGCGAGCCCCTCCAGCCGCGCCCGGGCGGCCGCGGCGTCGGCCTCGAGCTTCGTCCGGCGCGCCTCGGCCTCGCCCGCCGCCTCGGTCGCACGAGCGGCGGCGATGTTCGCCTCATCGCGAGCGGCCTCCAACTCCTCCAGCCCCGCGATCCGCTCGTCGAGCGCCGCGACCGGATCCCTGGGGAGGCGTCCGCCGAAGGTCGCCCGGATCTCTGCCTCCCTGGCCCCGAGCGTCTCTCGCCCGGCGGCGACCTCGGCCTCGAGACGCGCGGCCTCGCGCTCCGCTTCGCGGAGGTCTCGTTCGGCCGCGTCGCGTGCGCCGGTCGCGTCGAGGAAGGCGGCGTTCGCGCTGGCCGCCGCGGCGTCGGCCTTCGCGAGCGCCCTCCTCGCCGTCTCCAGCGCCGGCGCCCGCCGGGCCCGGGGCAGCGCGCGGATCGCGGCCCCGCACACGGGGCAGTCGTCGCCGACCGACACCCCCGAGCGCACCGCCGCCACCAGGTCCGCGTGCGTGGCTCGGTCCACCGACTCTCGGGCGCCCTCGACCGCTGCGATGGCAGCGTCTGCCTCCGCGACGCGCGAACGGAGCGCCTGCTCGGCGTCGGTGAGCGCCCGAGCCAGGACCGTGGGCCCGGCCTTCGCCGCGTCGGCGGCCGCACGGAGCTCGGCGACGCGATCGCGGAGATCCGCCAGCGCCTCCGCTTTCACCCTGGTCGCCGCAAGGTCCCGAACCCGCCCCCACGAGCCCTCCGCCTTGCGGAGCGCGGCGGCGGCCTTGGCGGCGGCCGCGGACGCCGCGTCTGTCGCGGCTACCGCCGCGGCGACCTGCGCCGCCGCGGCCGCGAGCTCCTTGGCCAGGCCGTCCGTCTGGTCCGCGACGCCGGACGCCGTTCGTGAGGCCTCGCGGAGGTCACGGGAGCATGCGCGCAGGTCGCCGACCGAGCGAGCGGCCTCGGCGCCGCGCTCCGCGATCCGGTCGACCGCGTTCTTGGCCTCAAGGAGGCGCTCCTCCCGCGTCACCGCGTCGGCCGCCTCCGCGCGGGCGTGCTCGACGGCCTCGGCCGTGACACCCGCGTACTCGCTCTCGAGCAGGCGGGCGCGGGTCTCGGCCTCCACGTTCGCGGCGCGCTTGCACTCCCCCGCTCGGCGCGCGAGTCGCTCGAAGAGGTGCAGGTCGAGCAGGTCCGTGAGGATCTCGCGCCGCTGTCTGGCGTCGCCGATGAGGAACTCCGCGAACTCGCCCTGCGGCAGCAGGACCGTGCGCGTGAACGTGTCGTAGTCGAGGCCGATCGCGGAGCGGATCAGCGCGTCCGCCTCGCGCACGCGGTCGGCGCCGTCCCCGGCCTGGACCCACGCGTCGCGGTCCCGGCGTTCCAGCAGGATCTTCGTCGCGCCCTTCGCGGGCGTCGAGCGCGTGACGCGGTACCGCGCGTCGTCGGCGGCGAACTCGAAGCACACGGCCATCCGGGTCTGTCCCTGGCTCACGAACTGCCCGGCCTGCTTGCCGACCCGCTCGATCGTGCCGAACAGCGCGTACGTGATGGCGTCGAGGATCGACGTCTTGCCCGAGCCCGTCGGGCCCGCGATCGCGAACAGGTCGAGCCCCTCGAAGTCGATCTCCTGCTCGTCACGGAAGGCGGTGAACCCCTTCAGCTCCAGCCGGATCGGGCGCACCTCAGACGACCTCGGTCTCGTCGGCCAGGACCTCGTCGAACGCCTCGAGGGTCTGCTCGGGCGGCTCGGCCCCGTGCTGCTGTCGGTAGTAGGCGACGAACTGGTCACGCGGGTGGAGCGACGACACCGGCTCGCCGGGCGGCTCGTGATCGACCCGCTCGTACACCAGATGCACGTCGAGCGCATTCGGGAGCTCCTCGCGGACGCGGTCGGCGATCCCCGGCACCGGCCCGTCGGTGCCGACGAACGCGCGCAGGAACGCGTCGCCGAGCTCGCGGCCGCGCGCGATGACCTCGTCGAGCGTGCCGCGGACGTCGGCGAGCCCGCGGCCCGACGAGAGCGGCACCTCGGTGACCTTCGCCGGCCGGCCGGGCGCGGCCTCGACGACGCTGACCGACTTCCGCTGCCCCGCCTCGCCGAAGTCGAGCTGCAGCAACGACCCCGCGTACCGAGCCGGGGCGGGCGAGCCCTTCACGGCCTGCGGCATGTGCACGTGCCCGAGCGCGACGTACGAGACCGTGCCGGGCAGGCGCGATGGCGGCACCGCGTACGCGATCCCGATCGTCAGCTCGCGCTCGCCGCCGCCGGGCGTGACGAGCGCCCCGTCCGTGAACAGGTGACCGAGGACGATCTGCACGCGGCCGGGGGTGAACCCCGCCGTCATCGCGCCGAGCAGGTCGCCCATGCCCTGGGCGTAGCTCTGGTACCAGGTCTCGCCCGCGTCGAAGAGCGCGGCGGCGTCGCCGAACCGTCGCTCGGGCACGAACGGGATGCAGGCGACGTCGGCCACCTGCGCCCCGTCGCGCGAGGGCACCTCCACGATCCCGCCCTCGTTCGGCGGGCGGATCCTCGGCGCGACCTCGACGCCGATCGGGCGCAGCAGCCTGCCGAGCGCCTCCATCCGCAGTGCCGAGTCGTGGTTGCCGGGGATCGCGACGACGCGGATCCCCGCGTCGCGCAGCCGCAGGAACGCATCGAACACGAGCGCGTCCGCCTCGGGCGAGGGCGCGCGATGCTCGTACACGTCGCCCGCCAGCAGGACGGCGTCCACGTTCTCGTCGACCGCGATCGCGACGACCTCCTCGAGCGCCGCCGCGAACTCCTCGGTCCGCGAGCGGCCGCGGATCGCGCGGCCGACGTGCCAGTCCGAGGTGTGCAGGAACCGCATCCCGCCGGTCAGTCCCCCTCGAAGCGAGCGAACACGTCGCCGCTCTCCGGCGCGGCCTCGTCGGCGCGCGTCGCCCACGACGGGAAGGGGAAGCGGATCTGCAGCGGCACGGGGATGTGCGGCTGCTGCAGGATCATCGAGCCGGGCTTGAGGATCGACGCCCGCTGCCGCGTGACGGCCGGCAGGAACCCGTACTCGCTGCGCTGCGCCTCGGCGGTGTCCAGGCGGCCGACGACGCGGAAGGCGCTGTTGGCGATGACCCTGCGCTCCACCTCCGAGGCCGTCTGCTCGGCGCCGACCAGGATCATGCCGAGCGAGCGTCCGCGCTCGGCGACATCGAGGAGCACCTCCTTGATCGGGCTCCAGCCCTCGCGCGGCGCGTACCGGTTCAGCTCGTCCAGCACGAGGAAGGCGAGCGGCTCCCGCCGGCCCATCCGCTCCTTGTGCTCGAACAGCCGCTTGATGACAACGCCGGTCACGAACCGCTTCGCGCGGTCGTGCAGGTTGTGGATGTCCACGACCGTGACCTGGTTCGCCTCCCAGTCGATCCGGTGCCGCTCGGGGTGCTCGGCCTGGCGGCCCCAGATCAGGTGGCCCATGCGGAACCGCGCGGCGTCCAGCCGGCGCAGGAACGCCGAGACCGTCGCGTCCGAGACCCTGCCGCGCCACGGCGAGCCGTCGGCGTCGACCTCGTTCGCGATCACGTCGCACAGCTGCGCGAAGTCCTGCACCGGATATCCGCCGAAGACCACCGTGGCGTCGTGGTCGGGATCGTCCTCGCACTCGCGGTCCAGGTAGGACTCGACGCGGGCGACGAGGTCCGCGATCTGCGAGCGCTCGTCCTCGGCCTCGGCGAAGCAGAAGCGCAGGAGGTTGTCGCGCACGAACTCGCGCACCGTCCAGTAGTACGCGGTGACGCCCTCCGAGCGCCCCTCGACCTGCGGGATCGCCTGCCCGCCCGCGTCCGGACGCACCGGCGCCCACAGCCCGACGCTCTCGAACGCGCCCGAGGGCAGCCCGAGACGGTCGTAGTCCTCGCGGTCCCCCGGGGTCAGGCGCGCGTTCGGCGTGTCGAGCCACATCAGGTCCTCGCCCTTCACGTTGAACACGATGGCCTTCGTGTTCGCGCCGTACCCCCCGAGCGCGTCCGAGTGGAACAGCGCGTACAACAGGAACAGTGCGTACGTCGTCTTCGTCGCCACGCCCGAGACCCCGCTGATGTTCACGTGCGCGCCGCGCGAGCCGTCCAGGAAGTCCAGGTCCAGGAAGACCGGCTCGCCGTCGCGCGTGAGGCCGGCCGGCAGGCGCCGATGCATCTGGTCGAAGTACAGCGCCTCGTCCCGGTCCTTGCCTCGGGCGCGGAACGCCGCGATGCCCGGCATCGGCGGCACGAAGAACTCGGGCTCGAAGCGGGTCGCCACCACGTGCGCGGCGACGGCGGTGTCGACCGGCAACACGCCGCGGTCGACGAGGAACACGTCGGTGTCGAACTGGGCGCCCTCGTGACGGGCCCGGACGTCCTGCACGATGCCGGTGATCCGGATGAGCTCGTGGCCCGGCACAGGCGTCTGGACGAGCACCGTGTCGTCGAGCTGGAGGAAGGACTCGGGGTCGACGCCGACCCAGAACGTCAGCGGGGTCGAGTCCTCGGTCCCCAGGACCATGCCGACCTGCTCTGAGGTCTGCTCCGTCACGGCCTCATCCTCCCTGCGTCGTCAACCACGCCGTGAGCGAGCGCCGGATCAGCGTCCGGTGGCCCATCCGATGCTGGAGCCAGCCCTCGAGCGCCCCGACCGGCGCCAGGTTCTGGGGATAGCGCGGATCGCTCGGCCGGCCCGCGAACCGCGGCAGCAGGGCGGTCACACGGTGCGCCAGCGCCACCGCCGCCTCGAGCCCGATGCCGGACCGCGTCTCGCACCGCACGACCCCGGCGTGGTCGTGCCACGCGGCCCGCACAGCCGCGAGCCGCACGTACCAGGCGTACCGCTCGAACGTGCCGTCGAGCTCGGCGAGCGCGAACAGGGGCGTGCGCTCCCCGGGTCCGAGCGCCGCGATCAGCGCGTCCTGCTGCGGCTCCAGGTACCCGCGCGCCCATCGCTTCACGACCCCCACCACCGGACTCGCCGTGACCTGCTGCGAGCGCCAGCGCCCGTCGGCGAGGACCAGCTCGCCGCCGGACGCCGCCACGCGGATCGCGAGGTCGGCCTCGGCGCGCTGCATCTCTCGCTGGAGGCGGAGCAGCGGGTCGTCGGGCTCCCCGCCCGGGTCGCTGACCGCGCGGAAGCGGACCTGCGCGCCGCCCACGGTGACGGTGACCGGCTCGCCCGGGTCCAGGCTCCCGCCCGTCACGAGGAGCCGGTCGACGACGTGCTCCTGGAACGCGGCCCGGCCGTCCGAGCGCACCGCGCCGGCCGCGAACGTCCCGAACAGCCCGAACGCGCGCCGACCGCCGTCGGTCGCGAGCAGTCGCTGGTCGACCCGGCGCACGCCGTCGACGAACCAGACGGGCCCGGGGGTGGCGGGGGGCGGGCGTCGGGGCGCGGCCCAGTCGCCGCTCTCCACCGCGGCGTCGACGCGCGCGGGAGGCTCGTCCAGGCGGGCCTCGAAGCCCATCCCGTGGTCAGGCGTCCACGGATCCGCCCGCAGACTCAACATGCGCGCAGCCTACCGCCTTCGCCCGACACCTCCGCGCCCCCACGCCGGGCGCGTTCCTCGGGCGCCGGGGGGCCGACCCGGGCGGCCGAGCGACATCGGGATGGTCATTCCGGACTATCCGCCATCGGGGGGACTGCGCCACTCCCCCGTGCGTGCCGATAGCCCCAGTAGCCGTCGAACGCGGAGGACACACGATGCTCGGGAGCTTGGTACGTCGAGAACGGCGCCTGCTGTGGGGGTTCCTCAGCCTCGTCGTCGTCGTCGCCATCGGGGCGACGCTGGTCGCGGCCTCCTCCGCGCGCGCGAAGCTCACCCGGGAGGCCGAGAACGAGGCGCGGCTCGCGGCGCAGACGCAGCTCGCGCCGATGCTCGAGACACGCGATCTGGAGGGCACGATCACGGGCGACCGCGCCGACGAGCTCGGGCGGGCGATCGAGAGCGAGATCCTGTCCTCCGGCCCCGTGTCGGCGGTACGGATCTACTCGGAGACCGGCCGCGTCCTGTACGACGCCGACCCCGAGGTCGTCGCCGTGCGCCCCACCTACGTGCGGGAGTTGGTCTACGGGGTCGCCCACGGCGACCCGGTCAGCGAGGTCCGCGCGGGCGACCTGCTGACGTACGTGCCGGTGTGGCTCGAGCCGGGCGGACGCGTCGTCGTCGCCGAGATGACCCAGCCGTACGACCCGATCTCGGCCGAGGCCACCGAGAGCTGGTACCGCATCGCGCTGATCCTCGGGCTCGTCCTGCTCGCGACGGGCACGCTGTTCGCGTTCTCGGCGCAGGCCGCCTCCCGCGTCCCGGACATCGCCGAGATCCAGGCGCATCCCGCCTTCGTCGAGGTGCAGGACGCCCGCGTCAAAGCCGAGAAGCGCGCCGAGTCCACCGACGTCGCGCTGAAGGAGCTGCAGGCGCAGTTCCGGGCGACGCTCGAGGAGCTCAAGGAGATGGAGGCGATGGTGGCGATGACGGAGACCGCCACCACGCACTCCGAGGGCGAGATCCAGACGCTCCGCGACCAGCTGCGAGACACGTCCGAGCGCCTGCACAAGGCCGACCTCGACAACAACGCGCTCCGCGAGCGGATCGCGCTGCGCCAGTCCGAGCTCGACGAGCAGCGGTCCCGCGTCCACGAGCTGGAGCAGCGGACACCCGATGCCGAGACCGACGAGCTGCGCCGCCGCCTGGATGTGGCCGAGCGCCGGGCGGTCGAGCTGGAGAACGAGGTGGATCGGCTGCAGTCCGAGATGGACCGCGCCGCCGATCGGTTCCACATGGCCAAGCTGACCGAGGCGCTCCGCGAGTTCGACAACGACGAGCCCGTCGGTGACGAGGACGACATCTTCGAGCACCCGAAGGTGATCTTCTCGACCCGGGAGCCGGGGTCCACGGTTCACGGGAACGGGAGGTGAACCGGGTGGACCAGACGGCGTCGCCGCTCGAGCGGGACGGCCTGGCGCGAACGATCTCGGTCGTCGGCCTGTCGGTCAGCCAGGCAGCCGACGAGCTGCAGCAGGCCGCCGAGCGGCTCATCGCCGCCGAGGAGCAGGCGCGCGAGGCGGACCTGCGCGTCGTCACGGCAGAGGAGCAGGTCGCCCAGGGCGCCGCCCAGACGGCCGAGCTGCTCACGCTGCTCCAGCGGGCGAAGGACGATCAGATGGGGGCCGAGGAGGCTCACCGCGCGACCGAGGAGCGACTGCGCGCCAGCGAGCGACGGGCCCGGACGCTCGAGGAGACGCTGGAGGAGCTCCGGGGGGCGGCGGAGCAGGTCGAGGAGCTTCGAGCGGCCGCGGAGCGCACCCGAGAGCTCGAGGCCCGCGTCGAGGAGCTCCAGGGGCGGATCGCCGACGCGGATACCGAGCCAGCCGTCACCCTCATCGTGAACGACGAGCGGACGGCCCTGCAGGAGGCGCTCGCGGCCGAGGTGCGGCGCCCGCTGACCTCGATCCTCGGCATCACGCTGGCCCTCAAGCACACGGACTCGAAGTCGCCAGACGGGCGCGAGATGGTCCGTCAGCTGAGCACCCACGCCCGCAAGCTCGATCGGCTGGTCGGCGAGATGCTGGACATCGACCGGATCGTCGCCGGCACGTTCACGCCGAACCTGCGCCGCACCGACCTGGAGGCGCTCGTCCGGCGCGTCGTCCAGGAGTCCCCCGACCTGGCGAACCGCGACGTGAACGTCCAGACGGACCACGTCGCGATCCAGGTGGACCCCGCGCTCACCGAGCAGATGGTCGAGACGATGCTCGCGAACGCCGGCCGGCGCACCGTGCCGGGCAACGCCGTGTGGGTGAAGGTGCTCCCCGACGGCGACGGCGCCGTGATCAGCGTGGACGACACCGGCACCGAGATCCCTACCGGCCTCCGCGAGGCCATGGCCGAGGCGGCCGACGACGGGCAGGACGCCGCCGCGCCGCGCGCGAGTGTCGGCCCGGCGCTCTCACTGCTCACCCGGCTGGCCGAGATCCACGAGGGCCGGTGCTGGGTCGAGGAGCGTCCGGGTGGTGGCGCGTCGTTCCGCGTGTACCTGCCCGACGCCGCGTCCCGGACGGCGAGCGACGCGCCCGTCGAGGGCGAGCCGCGGCGGGACGCCGCACGGCGGCCGTTCGACGAGCGCTCGCTGGCGCTCGCGCGCGCCCTCGCCGACGCCGACGAGGACGGCGAGCTGGCGGTCTGACCCGAGCTCGGCTACCCGAGCGCCTGCAGGAGCTCGCGCGCGATCACGACGCGCTGGATCTGGTTCGTGCCCTCGTAGATCTGCGTGATCTTCGCGTCGCGCATCAGCCGCTCGACGGGATACTCACGCACGTAGCCGTAGCCGCCGAGCACCTGCACGGCGTCGGTGGTGATCCGCATCGCTGCGTCGCTCGCGAAGCACTTGGCCATCGCCGACCACTTCGTCATCCGGGGGTCGTCCGCGTCGCACAGCGCGAGCGCCTTGTACACGAGCAGCCGTGACGCCTCGAGCTGCATCGCCATGTCCGCGAGCATGAAGGACACGCCCTGGAACTCGGCGACCGGCCTGCCGAACTGTCGGCGCTCGGCCGCGTAGCTCGTGGCGGCGTCGAGCGCTCCCTGCGCGATCCCGAGGGCCTGCGCGCCGATCAGGGGCCTCGAGTGATCCAGCGTCCGCAGCGCGATCTTGAAGCCCTCGCCCTCGGCGCCGATCAGGCGGTCGCCGGGGATCCGGGCCTGCGTCAGGACGACCTCCCGCGTGGGCGACCCGCGGATCCCCATCTTGTCCTCCTTGCGACCGAAGGACACGCCGGGGTCGTCCTTCATGACGAGGAACGCGCTGATGCCGCTCGCGCGGAGCCCCGGATCGATCGTCGCGAAGACCACGTAGGCGTGGCTCACGCCGGCGCCCGTGATGAACCGCTTCGTGCCGTCCAGGACGAACCCCTCACCCTCACGGACGTACCGCGTCGTGAGGGCGGCGGCGTCGGACCCGGCTCCCGGCTCGGTCAGCGCGTACGACATGAGCAGATCGCCGCGGCAGATCCCGCCGACGATCCGACGGCGCTGGTCCTCGGTCCCCGCGAGCAGCACCGGCACGGCCCCGAGCTTGTTCACCGCGGGGACGAGTGCGAGGCCCGCCGCCACGCGCGAGAGCTCCTCCACCAGGACCCCGAGCGCGAGCGCTCCCCCGCCGGACCCGCCGAACCTCTCGTCGTAGCCAACGCCCGTGAGCTCGTTCTCGACGAGCACGCGGTAGAGGTCCTCGGACCACTCGTCGGTCTCGTCCAGCCGCACGGCGTGCGGCGCGATCCGCTCCTCGACGATCTGCCGGACGAGGCCGCGGAACTCCTCGAGCTCGGCCGGCAGCTCGAAGCGCTCGAGGCTCATCCCGATCGCCGCAGGACCAGCGCGTCGCCCTGGCCGCCCCCGCCGCAGATCGTCGCCGCGCCCAGGTCCACGCCCCGCCGGCGCATCTCGTACGCGAGCGTGAGCACGAGCCGAGCTCCGCTCATCCCGATCGGGTGTCCGAGCGCGACCGCCCCGCCGTTCACGTTCACCAGCGCCTCGTCGAACCCGAGCATCCGGGTCACGTGGAGCGCCACCGCCGCGAAGGCCTCGTTCACCTCGAGGAGCCCGAGGTCGTCGACGCCGAGCCCGGCCTTCTTCAGCGCGAGCTCAGCGGCGGTCGCCGGCACCGTGTGGAGGTGCGCGAACCCGCCCGCGCTCATCCCGTGCGCCAGGACCTCGGCCACCGGACGCAGGCCGAGCCGCTCGGCGTTCTCGGCGCTCGTCACGACCACCGCGCACGCCCCGTCCGAGATCTGCGACGCGTTGCCCGCCGTGATCGTGCCGTCGGGCGTGAACGCGGGCTCGAGCGCGGCGAGACCCTCCACGGTGGTGTCGGGCCGGATGCCCTCGTCGCGCGCCACGACGACGGGATCGCCGCGCCGCTGCGGAACCGGCACCGGCACGACCTCCTCGGCGAGCGCGCCCGAGTCCCACCCGGCGTGCGCTCGCTCGTGCGACCGGGCTGCCCACGCGTCCTGCTCCCCGCGCGAGATCCCGAGCTCCGCGTTCACACCGTCCGACGCCTCGCCCATCGTCATCCGCGTGAACGTGGACCACAGGCCGTCGTGCGTCATCGAGTCCACCATCGGCGCGTCTCCGAGGCGCGTCCCCACGCGACCCGCGGGGAGCAGGTAGGGCGCGTTGGTCATCGACTCCATGCCCCCGGCGACCACCGTCTCGACCTCGCCGGCGCGGATCAGCTGGTCGGCCAGGGCGATCGCGTCGATGCCGGACAGGCAGACCTTGTCCACGTTCAGCGCCGGCGTCTCCTTCGGGATCCCGGCCGCGATCGCGGCCTGCCGCGCCGTCGTCTGGCCGGTCCCTCCCCGGAGGACCTGCCCCATGATCACGTAGTCCACGAGCTCGGACCCCACGCCCGACCGCGCGAGGGCCTCGCGGATCGCGGTCGCCCCGAGCTCCACCCCCGTGAGGGACGCGAGCCCGCCACGCAGCCTCCCGATCGGCGTCCGCGCGCCGTCGACGATCACCGAGGAGGTCATGGCCTGCGCCTTCCGCCCTTCCGTCTGCCGCCGGAAAGGACCCAGTCTACGCGGGCGTCGGCTATCGGGGGGTCTCGCCGCTCAGGCGCGGCCCGTCGCCCAGTACTCCCAGCCGTCGAGCTCGGGGACCGGCTCCCCCAGGGCCCCGAGCGTCGAGCAGATCTGCGTCCGGTGGTCGTTCCCGTGCTGGACCGCCTGGAGCAGGAGCAGACCCTCGGCGTCGTCGGTGTCCGGGTAGTCGGGCTTCGCCCGAACGGTCGCGGCGAGCTCGCCGCGCTCGAGCCGGTCGAGGATCCGCTCCCACCGATCGCGGTGCTCCTGCATCTCGGCCCGGAGCGTCGCCAGCGGGACGCCGGCACGATCCTCGGCGCCTGGCGGCGTGGGGTTCTCGAACCGGACCAGGTACCGCCCGTCGGCGTCGACCAGGTGGGTGAGCGTGGCAACCATCGACCCGTAGGTCCCGGGGATCGCCTCGACCAGGCGTTCGGCCGGGAGCCCCGCCAGGTGGTCGATCAGCGTCTCGGTCGCCCACAGATGGTGGGCGAACATGGCTCGCACGATGTCGTTCGGCTGCGTCATGCGGCGGATGATACCGGGGTGATCGCGCGGGCTCAGTTCCGCGAGGCGATCGCGACCTCGATCGTCTCCAGGATCTCGTCCCCGACCAGCTCGTCGCGGGCGATCAGGGCGTCCCGGAGCGCGACGACGACGTCGCGCTGCTCCTCCAGGAGGGCGACGACGCGGGCCTTCTGCGCGTCGAGGATCTCCTCGACCCGCGCCTTGCCGTCGGCGTCGCCGAGCACGCGGCCCACCAGGTTCTTCGACCCGATCGGGCCCTCGGCGATCGCGTCGTAGCTGATCAGCGAGCCGGCCATGCCGAAGGAGCCGACCATCTGGGCCGCGAGCGAGGTGGCGCCGCCCAGGTCCGACGCGGGGCCCGTGCCCGACTCGCCGAAGAACAGCTCCTCGGCGACCAGGCCCCCGAGGGCGATCGCGATCGCGGACTCGATCTCGGACCGCGTGCGTGTGAAGCGCTCTTCCTCGTCCCCGTGAGCCAGCAGTCCGAGCGACGCGCGCCGCTTTATGATCGAGAGCACCTCGAGTCGGCGACCCTTGCCCAGGAAGTAGGCGACGGTCGCGTGTCCGGCCTCGTGCGTCGCGACGGCGACGCGGTCGGACTCCGTGTAGACCACCGGCTGCTTGAACCCGAGCTCCTCGGTCAGCTTCGCCTCGTGGATGTCGTTCAGATGCATCTCGCGTCGACCGTTGCGCAGGGCCACGAGCAGCGACTCGTCGAACAGATGCTCGAGCATGACCGGCGTGTAGCCGAACGTGTCGTGCGCCATGCGCTCACGCACCTCGTCCTCGTCCAGCTGGGGAGCGTGCGCCTTGCGTTCGAGGAAGAAGTCGATCAGGTCGCGCCGCTCGTGCTTCGTGGGCACGTCGAAGTACAGCCGGCGGTCGAACCGGCCGGGGCGGAGCAGCGCGGTGTCGAGCTGATCGGCGCGGTTGGTCGCCGCGATCAACAGGATGTTGCTGTAGCTGGGCTTGGACGCCGCGATGCGCATCTCGGGCGGCAGCAGGCCGTTGACCCACTCGATCGTCCGCGACTTCACTCGGCTGCGCCAGGGCGGCTGGTCGAACGACTGCATCTGGATCAGCAGCTCGTTCACCATCCCGGTCCCGCCGGGGGCGACCATGTTCGCGGCGACCCGGCCCAGACCCGTCCCGTCGGGGGTCGCGTTGAGCCCGCCCCGGTCTCCCCCGATCGCGTCGATCTCCTCGATGAAGCCGATCGCGCCGCCCTCCTTGCGGGCGAGCTTGCGCAGGCGCTTGAAGAACGAACGGATCCGCGAGCCGGTCATCCCGAACCACATCGACTGGAACGCCGGGGCCGAGATGAACAGGAACGGCACGCCCGCCTGCTTGGCCATCGCCTTCGCGAGGTAGGTCTTGCCCGTGCCGGGCGGCCCCTCGAACAGGATCCCCCGCCGAGGGTTGCCGCCGAGCTCGTTGCGGAACGTGGCGTACCCCAGGAACACGTCGAGCGTGCGTCGGACCTCGTCCTTCTGGGTGTCGAGCCCCTTTACCTCGGACAGGCCGACCTCGATCTCCTCCGGACGGACGACGAGGTGGGGCGACCGCCCGCTGAACAGCGGCATCATCATCATGAGGAGGATCGCGAGGAAGAGCACGGTGATCGGTGCCCAGATCACCCAGTCCGGCCCGAGCGCCGGCAGCTCGAACGGGTTGTCCGTCAGGTACCGGTACCAGAGGTAGCCGTCGAACAGGCCCAGGAAGAGCACGAGCCGCCACAGGCGCCGCCGACGGGTCTTCTCGCGGACGCGCGAGACATCGGCACGGCCGGCGGCCTGGATGTCCGACCCGTGCAGGACGGCGGCCGTCGACCGCTCGGTGTGCTTCACGCGTCCCCCTCGACGAGGTAGCCCGACGAGGCAATCGTAGAGGGAGCGGCCGATACGCGCATCGGGCCTTTGGACTACATACCGCGCCCCGACCTGGGAATGCTCGCGGGCGCTCGAACCGCTATCGTGCGGCCGTGGCCAGGAAGAAGCTGCCGCCCGTCGACCGGGAGGAGGCCCGGACGATCGGCGCCCTCCTGCGCGGACTCCGGCGCTCGGCCGGCTTCCGAGCCGTGCAGGACGCCGTGTCGGACCCCGCGTGCCCGGCCGCGCGGCAGACGATCTACGCGTACGAGCGCGGCGGCCTGGTGCCCTCGCTCGCGCAGTTCCTGGAGCTGGTCGAGTTCTACGCCCTCAAGGCCACCCCGGGGCCCGACGCCAAGCCCACCGAGGACCTGCGCTCGCAGGCGGTGGTCGCCGTCGTGACCGCCCTCACGATGCCCTGCTACCACATGACCGACGCGATGCGGCTGATGGCGCGGCTCCAGCCCCCGCCGTCCCCGAAGCGCGCGCGCTCGGCCCGCTGAGACCGTGCTGACCGACGTCGACCACGTCGGGATCGCGGTCGAGGACCTCGAGGCCGCGGTCGAGCGGTATCGGGCCATCTTCGGCCTGGAGCCGGCGCACCGCGAGGTCGTCCGGAGCCAGGGCGTCGAGGAGGTGCTGTTCCGCGTCGGAACGTCGTACGTACAGCTCCTGGGCGCGCTCGGGCCGGACACGCCGGTCGGCCGGTTCCTCGCGAAGCGCGGGCCGGGGTTCCACCACGTCGCCTATCGCGTGGACGACGTCGCGGCGGCGCTCGAACGCCTGCGGGCCGAGGGCGTCCGCCTTGTGGACGAGGTGCCGAGGCCAGGCTCGCGCGGAACGACGATCGCGTTCGTGCACCCCCAGGACCTGGGCGGGGTGCTGGTCGAGCTGGTCCAGGAGAGGTGACGCGCCCGTTCGGTACGACGGCTACGGGAGGTCGGTCAGGCCCCGCTCGGGGGCGTTGATCAGCACGGCCACGTTGCCCTCGGGGAGCGCGCCGTCGGCCATCAGCTGATGCACGTGGCCCGCCTGCTCGTAGTCGTAGGTCCGGCCGAGCGTCGTGCGGACCCTGCCCTCGCGGACGAGGTCGTTGAAGGCGGCCGCCTGCTCGTCGTTGAACAGATGCGAGCCCTGGTAGCGCTTCTGCATGTACCAGAGGTAGCGGACGTCCACCACGGTGTCGTAGCCGCTCGTGCCCGCGCAGATCACGACCATCCCGCCGCGCTCGCAGACGAAGATCGACGTCGGGATCGTGTCCTGCCCGGGGTGGTCGAAGACGATGTTCGGG
The DNA here is from genome assembly GCA_035762085.1 of Actinomycetota bacterium. Lineage (GTDB taxonomy): Bacteria > Actinomycetota > UBA4738 > UBA4738 > HRBIN12 > HRBIN12. The sequence continues at coordinate 33,527 of DASTPT010000133.1, forward strand.
CTCCGCTTCTCGCCGAGCACGTCCCAGATCGCCTTGCCGAACGCCTTCGCGCCGTCGAACCACGACTTCCACTCGGACGAGTCCCAGGCCGGCGGCACGCCCCAGTGGTCGAAGTCCTTGCGGTTGACGTACCCGACGGCGCCGAGGGACCGGGCGTACTCGCCCTTCTCGGCGGAGCTGACGACCGCGACCGCCCTGGCTCCCGCCAGCGTGGCGAGCTGGACGGCGAGCGAGCCGAGCCCGCCCGAGGCGCCCCACACGAGCACGACGTCGCCCTCCTTCACCGTGTTCGGTGGCCAGCCGTGCAGCATCCGGTAGGCCGTCGCGCCGGTCAGCGTGGGCGCCGCGGCCTCCTCCCACGAGAGGTGCTCGGCCTTCGGCAGGCACTGGTGCGCCTGGACCTTCGCGAACTGCGCGAACGAGCCCCAACAGGAGTCGTAGCCCCACACCCGGAAGCTCGGCGCGAGACCCGGGTCCCCGCCACCGAGCACCCAGGGGTCGTCCGGGTCCCACTGCCCGGCGTGGACGACGACGCGGTCGCCGACCCGGACGTTCGTGACGTCGGACCCGACGCCGTACACGACGCCCGACGCGTCCGAGCCCACGATGTGGAACTCGGTCGGCTCCCCCCAGCGGGCCTGGGTCTTCGTGACGTCCACGGGGATCCCGCGCGCCGCCCAGACGTTGTTGAAGTTCACGCCTGCCGCCATCACGAGCACGAGCACGTCGTTCGGCCCGAGCTCGGGCACGTCGATGATCTCGTCGCGGATCGCCTCCGCGGGCTCGCCGTAGCGGTCCGGCCGCACGAGCTGCGCGTGCATCTGCCGCGGAACCTCGCCGATCGGTGGCAGCTCGCCGATCGCGTACACGTCGGTCGTCACGCTCATCCCTCCGCAGGTCGGTTCGGCGGACGCTAGTCGCTCACGGCGAGCGACGACAACCCGGCGTCATCCATCGATGGGGACGCGGACCACGTCGAGACCGTTGGGCCGGCGCTCGGGCGCCAGCGCTCCCACGTACACGCCCACGGCCACGAGCGCGGCCCCCACCACGACGCCGAGCGTGATCGGCGTCCCCTCGAGGGCCGCCGCGAGCAGGACGGCGACGAAGGGGAACAGCACGAACGCGTAGGACACCGCCGACGCGGGCCAGCGCCGCAGCACCACGAGCACGAGGAAGAACAGGAGGACGCCCCCGAAGACGACCAGGGCCGCCACGGCGCCGATGGTCGAGGCATGCGTCGGCAGGGCCCACCGTTCACCCGAGAGCGACGACAGGACGACCAGGACCGTCGTGCCGGCAGCCATGCCGATCGCGTTCGCCGCGAAGGGGTCCGGTCGTGGGAAGAGCTTGACGACGATCCCCCCCTCGGCGGCGCAGAGCGCCGCGGCCAGCAGGGCGAGGAACGCCGTCGCGGGGACCGTCAGGGTCGACGCGTCGATGAGCACCATCAGCCCGATCGCGCCGGCCGCGATGAGCGCGCCGGCGAGCCCTCGCCACCGGAGCGCCTCGAGCCGGTGGGCCGCGGCCAACAGGATCGTGAGAAGCGGGACGGGGGCGAAGAGCAGGGCCGCCACCGCCGCCGGGGCACGCTGCAGCCCCCAGTACGCGAACGCGAAGAAGGCCCCGAAGTACAGCAGGCCGTAGAGGACGACGCCAACGAGGGCTCGGCCACGCGGCAGCGGCGCTCGCCGGATCGCCACGATCGCGAACGAGATGAGGCTCGCGATCCCCCACCGCAGGGCGGCGCCCCAGAACGGGTCCAGCTCCCGGTTGCTGAAGCGCACGAGCACGAAGTTCGACCCGCCGATCAGCACGAGCAAGCCGAACGACAGCGCCGTCGAGCGATCCGCTGCCCGGTCCCCCACCGGCGCGGAGGCTAGCACCCTCCTTCGACCGGTGCGAGTCCGTGATCAGCCCGCGGCGGCGGCCGGCGCGGCGCTGGACGGGCACGTCGCCGCCCGTGGACACCAGGTGCAGTACGGCCCGGGCCGCAGGGCGGGCGACCTGCCGGCATCGGAGGCGGCGGCCGCGCGGACGGCCTGGACCACGCGGTCGGCCGCCCGCGAGAGGACGCGCTCGTCCACGTCCTCGGCCTGCCACTCGCCCGAGTCCAGGTACAGCGTCGCCACCCGGTACGGCGGGACGCCGAACCGCAGCGCGAGCAGCAACGCGTAGAACCGCATGTCCTCGGCGTGCTCGGGCCACGCGTTCCCCGTCTTGAGGTCGATCGCCAGACGGGTGGCGCGCACGGCCTCCACCCGGGCCGCCCCGAGCACCAGGTCGAGCGTGCCCGACAGCACCACCCTGCCCCCGAGGAGCTCGACCTTCACGTGCCACTCGGTGCAGGGCGAGAGAGCGCGCCGCATCCGGCGCAGCGGCGGCATCGTCGATCGGAACAGCTCGAGCGTCTTCGCCGCATCCATCAGCGTCTCGTCGCGACGCAGCCCGTCGAGCCCGTCCCACCAGGCCGCGAACGCGCCGTCCTCGTGCAGGCGCTCCGCGGCCGACTCCACCAGGTCGTGGAGGTCGCGGTCCTCGCGCCCGGCGACCTCGAGCTCGACGGCCTTGTGCGCGAGGCGCCCGGCGGCGAACCGCGCCGAGAACGCGAACGGCCCCCGCTCGCCGGCCCGCACGGCGTCGAACAGACCCGGGCAGCGGCCGAGGTCCGACAGGCTCGACTTGCCGAGCCACAGCGGCCGCTCGGGCTCGAACGCGCGGACGGCCTCCTCGATCCGGTCGCGGACCCGCGGGACCAGGTCCGAGGGGAACACCGGCCGCTCCCCCGTCCCGATCAGCGCCTCGAGCGTCCTGCGCTGGGCGGGCGCGAGGTCCAGGGTCGCCATCACGGGCCGGATGGTAGACCTACCCTCCGACATGGCCGAGACGCCCGATGAGATCCTCCGCGCGCTCGCCGACCCGGAGCGCCTGGCGATCGCCGGCAGGCTGGCGCGCTCCCACGCCGCGCCGAGCGAGCTCGCCGACGAGCTCGGCATCTCGGCCGGCCGGATCCGCAAGCACCTGAACCGCCTCACCTCGACCGGGGTCGCGCGGCTGAACGACGACCGACGGACCTACCGGCTGGATGCGGAGACGCTGCGGTGGGCGGCCGAGCAGGTCGCCCCGCCGCGCGAGGCGGGGATCGCGCTCGGCGCGGCGTCCGACGATGAGGGGGCGGTCCTCCGCACGTTCTTCCGCGAGGGACGGCTCACCGAGATCCCCGCGAAGGAGTCGAAGCGCCGCATCGTGCTCGAGCGCATCGCGCTCGAGTTCGAGCCGGGGGTTCGGTACGACGAGAAGGCCGTGAACGTCATCGTGTCGCGGTTCCACACCGACTACGCCGCGATCCGCCGATACCTCGTCGACGAGGGGTTCCTCACGCGCGAGCGCGGCGAGTACTGGCGCACGGGCGGACGCGTCGACGTGGGATAGGTCAACGCCCGTGGCGGCGGGACTCGAACCGGCGCTGGACCAGCACGGTGAGCCCACCCCCCAGCACCACCAGCGCCACGTTCGTCGTCAGGACGATCGTCGCCCCCAGCACGTCGTGCCACTCGCCGAGCACCGTCATCACGCCGATCGCGGCGGCCGCCGGGATCGTCGTGATCGAGATCGCCACGCCGACCGCGGCGCTGCCGTGCTGGGACTCGAACGACAGCATCCCGGCCACGCCTGCGGCGAACGCCACGATGCCGCCGAGCGCGCTCGGCTCCGCAACGAAGCCCACCAGGAAGATCGGCCCGGCCGGGCGCTCGAACGCGAAGTCGAACAGGTCCGCTGCGGCGGTCGTCCCGGCGGCGAACGCGGCCGCGGCCACGAGCCCGGCGGCGAGCGACACCGCCGCGAGTCCGACGATCCGGCGCCGGCGCGCCGCCACGCCGTAGCCGAGGGCCACGAGCGGCAGCAGGTCCGGGCTGACCGCCATGGCGCCGACGATCGGCACGGTCGAGTTCTCCATGATCCCGACCGCAGCGATGAGCCCTGCGAGCCCCATCAGGATCAGGTATCGCGCTGCGAGCTGGGCGATGAAGCCCGCCTGCCCCTCGACCTCCTCCCAGACGATGTCGCGAGCCCCGGGGTCCAGGCGCGGGATCGACCACGGCATCGGACCCGGCACGAAGACGTGCTCGCGCGCGAACGTGACGTTGCCGCGTCGGACCACGCCGAGGTTCCGCAAGGCCGCGAGGACCTCGTCGACGGACGCCTCACGCACCCACGCGATCACCAGGTCCTCGCCCGTCTCCTGCAGGACCGAGGGGAACCGGGAGATGTCCGAGACGCCGGCCTCGGCGTCGAGCGCTCGAACGACCTCCCCGGCACGCTCGGCCTCGACGCTCACCCGTAGCCGCAGCACGGCTCGGAGCCTACGGCAGGAGCAGCGGTTCTCGCCGCCGGGGGCCGTACGGGCGTGTGTGGGGCATCGACGGCCGCCGCGTCTGACGCGAGGGCCGTGGAGCTCCTGGGATGGTCCCCGGGGGCTGCCCGCCGTAGACTCCGGGGCCATGGCGAAGACCGAGCTTCCCCGGACCAGGACCGTCGAGGAGCGGATCGAGGAGCTCCGCAAGCGCAAGGCGGCCCTGCTGGACGACCACCGCAAGGACGCCGTGCGGCGGCAGCACGAGAAGGGCAAGCTGACCGCCCGCGAGCGCATCGACCTCCTGCTCGACCGCGGCACGTTCGTCGAGACCGACCCGTTCGCCATCCACCGCTCGCACGACCTCGGCATGGAGCGGAACCGGCCGGCGGGCGACGGCGTCGTGACCGGGTACGGGGCGGTCGACGGACGTCGCGTGTTCGTCGCGAGCCAGGACTTCAGCGTGTTCGGGGGCTCGCTCGGCGAGGTGCACGCGCAGAAGATCTGCAAGGTGCAGGACCTGGCGATGAGCACCGGTGCGCCGTTCATCCAGATCAACGACTCGGGCGGCGCGCGGATCCAGGAGGGCTCGGCCAGCCTGGCCGGCTACGGGTACATCTTCGAGCGCAACGTGCGCGCGAGCGGCGTGATCCCGCAGATCAGCGTCATCATGGGCCCGTGCGCCGGCGGCGCGGTCTACTCCCCCGCCATCACCGACTTCACGTTCATGGTGCGCGAGACCTCGCACATGTTCATCACCGGCCCCGAGGTCATCAAGTCCGTCACCGGTGAGGAGGTCTCGTTCGAGGAGCTCGGGGGCGCGATGACGCACGCGAGCAAGTCCGGTGTCGCGTCGTTCGTGAGCCAGGACGAGGAGGAGTGCCTGGCGTTGGTCCGCCACCTCCTCTCGTACCTCCCGTCGAACAACCTCGAGGATCCGCCCTCGTACGCGGTCGTGGACGACCCCGAGCGCCACGACGAGGGCCTCACGCACCTCGTGCCGGACTCGGCCAAGGAGCCGTACGACATGCACGAGGTGATCCGCCGCGTCGTCGACGACGGCGACTTCTTCGAGGTCTTCCCGTTCTGGGCGATGAACATCGTGACGGGGCTCGCGCGGCTGGACGGCCACACCGTTGGGGTGATCGCGAACCAGCCGAAGGTCCTGGCCGGGACGCTCGACATCGACTCGTCCGAGAAGGCCTCGAGGTTCGTCCGCTTCTGCGACGCCTTCAACATCCCGCTCCTCACGTTCGTGGACGTTCCCGGCTTCCTCCCCGGTAAGGAGCAGGAGTTCCACGGGATCATCCGGCACGGGGCGAAGCTCCTGTTCGCCTACGCCGAGGCCACCGTGCCGCGCATGACCGTGATCACGCGCAAGGCGTACGGCGGCGCGTACCTGGTGATGAACTCGAAGCACCTGCGCTCCGACGTGTCCTTCGCGTGGCCCACGGCCGAGATCGCCGTGATGGGCCCGGACGGCGCGGTGAACGTGGTGTTCCGCAAGGAGATCGAGAAGGCCGAGGACCCGGCGGCCCGGCGTCAGGAGCTGATCGTCGAGTACCAGCGCAAGTTCGCGAACCCCTACGTCGCGGCCGAGCGCGGCTTCGTCGACGACGTGATCGAGCCCGCCGAGACGCGGCCCAGGCTGGTGAAGGCGCTGCGGATGCTCGCCACGAAGCGTGAGGCCGTCCCGGCGCGCAAGCACGGGAACATCCCCCTGTAGCGATGGACGAGGAACGCCGCTTCGAGCTCCCGGACGGCCTCACGCCCGACGAGGAGCGCGCGGTCATCACCGCGCTCGAGCGTTACTTCGTGCAGGAGAGCCCGCACCCGAACCCGTGGGTGCTCGCGGGGCGGATCGACGCCACCGGCTCCGGCGCCCTCCAGGGCCGCAGGTACATGGATGAGCCGTGGGGCTCGCCGCTCCGGCACCCGTTCGTCCGCCGCGGGGTGCCGCCGCTGCACGGGCGCGGCGACGCGGGCTGAGACCGTGGCCGCGGCCAGGACCGCTCGAGCCGTGGCCGGGCTCGAGGAGGCGCTCGCGGTGTTCGCGGCCGAGGGCTGCTCGGCACCCCGGCGGTGGGGGAACGGGCCCGGCGACACGTACGGCCGGCACGCCCACGCGTACCACAAGGTCCTGTTCTGCCTGTCGGGCTCGATCGTGTTCCACACGGACGACGGCGACGCCGAGCTCCGGTCCGGTGACCGGCTCGACCTGGAGCCGGGAACCGAGCACGCCGCGACGGTCGGCGCCGGCGGGGTCGAGTGCGTGGAGGCCTCGCGGTGACCAGCGTCGCCGTCCAGGTGGACCAGCTGTGGTTCAAGGCCCCGGGCGGCATCGGCACGTACATCCGGAACCTCGTCCCCGCGATGGCCCGGTGCGACCCGTCGCTCGAGATCAAGCTCTTCCACGCGCGCTTCGGTCCCGACGCGCCGCCCCCCGAGCGCTGGATCCGCGGCTTCTGGATGCAGGAGCTGGACGCGTCGATCCGCTCGCTCTACCCGCGCTGGGACCTGCTCGCCCGGCCGGTCCTGCCCGAGTCGCTGCGCTCGGCGGACGTCCTGCACGCCACGAACCACGCGGCGATCCCGCCGGCGGCTCCGGGGCAGAAGCTCGTGGTCACGGTCCACGACCTCGCGTTCGAGCACTTCCCGAGCCTGTTCCCGCGACCGTGGCGGCTGCTGTACCGGCTCGGCCTGCGCGCCGCGGTGAAGCGGGCGCACGCGATCGTCACGCCGTCGCGGAACACGGCTGAGGACGTCGCGTCGCGCACGAAGGTCGACCCCGCCCGGCTCCACGTCGTCCCGCTCGCGTCATCGCTCGCGACCGGAACGCTCGACGTCGCCGAGGTCCTCGCGCGCCGGAGGATCGGCAGACCCTACGTGCTCTTCGCCGGAACGCTCGAGCCTCGGAAGAACCTCGTGCGCCTGGTCCGGGCGTATCGGCGCGTGGCGGCGACGGGGATCCCTCACGCCCTCGTGCTGGCGGGCCCGATGGGCTGGCACCATGAGGCCCTGATGCGCGAGATCGCCCAGCCCGGTCCCGGCGAGGTCATCCTCACCGGCCTGGTCGCCGACGCCGATCTCGACGCCCTCTACCGCGGGGCGAGCGCCTTCGCCTACCCCTCGCTGTACGAAGGCTTCGGCCTGCCGGTCGTCGAGGCCATGGCGCGCGGCGTCCCGACGGTGGCCTCGACCACGTCGTCGGTGCCCGAGGTCTCGGGCGAGGCCGCCCTGGGCGTGGATCCGCGGTCGGTGCCCGAGATCTCGGCCGCGATCCAGCGGATCCTGACCGACCCCGAGCTGGCCGAGCGGCTCGCCGCTGCGGGTCGTGCACAGGCGGAACGGTTCTCGTGGGACCGGACGGCGACCGGGACCCTCGAGGTCTACCGGGAGGTGCTGGGCGAGCGATGAAGGTCTCGCTCGTCACCACCGTCCTCAACGCCGGCGGCCATGTCGGGACGTTCCTTCAGACCGTTGCCGCGCAGTCGCGACCGCCCGACGAGATCGTCGTCGTCGACGGAGGCTCGACCGACGGCACCCTCGAGACCCTCCGGCGCGCCGAGGGCATCACCCTGATCGAGGAGCCGGGCGCGAGCATCGCGCGCGGGCGCAACGTCGCGATCGCCGCGGCCACCCACGAGGTCATCGCCGTGAGCGACGCCGACTGCGTGCTCGAACCCCACTGGCTCGAGCGGCTCCTGATCCCGATCGAGGACGGCGCCGACGTCGCGATGGGCGCGTACCGCCCGATCGCCGAGACCTTCCTCGAGCGCTGCATGGCGGCCGTGAACATCCCCGATCCGCGAGAGCTGGACGAGGCGGGCTTCATGCCCTCGGGGCGCTCGGTCGCGTTCCGGCGTTCGGCGATCGAGGCCGCCGGGGGGTACCCGGAGTGGCTCGCGATCGGCGAGGACATGTACGTGAACCACCGGTGGCGCGGGCTGGGCATGGACATGCGGCTCGCCCGCGACGCCGTCGTCTGGTGGCGGCTTCGGCCGGACCTGCGCTCGACCTGGACCCAGTACTTCCGCTACGCGCGGGGCGACGCGATCGCCGGCATGTACCCCGGGCGGCACGCCCTGCGATTCGGCGTGTACGGCGGGGCGCTGTACGCGCTCGGCTCGCGCGGGGCCTGGCGGAAGCTCGCGGCGCTCGGAGGGGCGGCGGCCTACGCGGCCGCTCCGGTGCGGCGCGCGCTCTCCGGCGCCGAGGACGCGGCCGAGCGAGTCCGCGCGGCGGCCGCCGTCCCGGCCCTCATGGGGTTCGTCGACGCCGCGAAGATGGTCGGCTACGTGGCCGGCCTGGCCGTCCGCGCGCGGTCCGGACGACCCGGAGAGGGGGAACCCTCCCCCTGATATCGTCGGCGTGATGACGAACCGCAAGCGCAAGTCCACGGCGGCGAAGCAGCGCGCGAAGCTGCGGCAGCAGCGACGCGCCGCGGCCGCCGCGCAGGCGGGGCAGGAGCCGGGGGGCGCGCCCACCACCACCCGCCCCCCGCAGCCGGTCCGACGGCCGGGTGACCGCCGACCGCGCCCCACGAAGCGCCGCCGCAGCAGCCGGACCCCCTGGTTGCTGATCGGCGGCGTGGTCGTGGTCGTCGGGGTCATCGTCGCGATGTTCCTCACCCGGAGCGACGACACGAGCCGCGGCGAGGCGTCGGAGGGCTCGATCGATGGGCTCACCAGCGTGCCCGCCCAGACGCTGGAGGCGGTCGGCGTGCCCGAGCAGCCCTCGAACGTCAACCCGCTGCCGCCGGACGCGGCGCCCGTCGAGGAGGGCGGCAAGCCGGTCGTCCTGTACGTCGGCGCCGAGTACTGCCCGTTCTGCGCGGTCGAGCGGTGGCCGATGGTCGTGGCGCTCAGCCGCTTCGGCACGTTCACCGGGCTGGAGTCGACCACGTCCGCTCCCCCGCCCGAGACCCTCCCGAACACGCCCACCGTGACGTTCAAGGACTCGACGTACGCGAGCGACCACATCGTGCTCTCGGCCGTCGAGACGGCCGACCGGGTCGGGAACCCGATCGAGGACCCGACGGAGTTCCAGCAGCGCCTGTTCGACACGTACAACGTCGAGTCGGTCACCGGGAGCAGCGGCGGGATCCCGTTCGTCATGATCGGCAACCGGTATGCGTGGGCCGGGAGCCAGTACGACCCCGCGGTGCTCGAGGACAAGGATTTCGACCAGATCGCGAACGCCCTCGCGAACCCCGACAGCGAGGTCGCCCGGGAGATCGGCGGCGCCGCGAACTACATCACGGCGATGATCTGCCAACTGACGGACGGCCAGCCTGAGGACGTCTGCTCGAGCGACGTGATCCAGCAGGCCCAGGCGGCGCTGCCGACGCCCTGATGCGCGTCGCCCGCTGGGTGCCGCCCGTCACGACCGCCCTCGCCCTCGCCGGCGTCGCCGTCTCGACCTACCTCACGATCGCGCACTACACGGACCCCGAGGGTGAGCTGCAGTTCTGCAGCGGCACCGGGACGGTCGACTGCGGCGCGGTCACGACGAGCGCGCAATCGACGTTCCTCGGCATCCCGGTGGCGCTCCTCGGGCTGCTGTGGTTCGTCGGGATGCTGACGCTCTGCCTTCCGGTCGCCTGGAGGGCCGACGCCCGCCCCGTCCACCTGGCCCGCCTGGTCGGCGCGGTCGGCGGGATCGGCTTCGTGCTGTGGCTGCTCTACGCCGAGCTCATCATCATCGGCGCGATCTGCGTGTGGTGCACGGTCGCCCACGTCATCGCGTTCGCGCTGTTCGTCGTGGTGGTGCTGACGACGCCACCCCTCCTCGCGGATGAGTGACGCCGATCACTCGTAGTCGTAGAAGCCCTTGCCGGTCTTCCGTCCGAGGTGGCCGGCGGTGACCATCCGCTTCAGGAGCGGCGGCGGGGCGAACAGCTGCTCCTTGAACTCCTCGTAGAGCACGTTCGCGACGAACATCGTCGTGTCCACGCCGATCAGGTCGATCAGCTGGAGCGGGCCCATCGGGTGGTTCAGCCCCAGGTGGATCGCCGTGTCGATGTCCTCGCGCGTCGCGAAACCATCCTCGAGCAGCCGGACGGCGCTGTTCAGGTACGGGATCAGGAGCATGTTCACGATGAAGCCGGCCCGGTCCCGGGACTCGACCGTGGTCTTGCCCAGCCGAACCCCCCACGCGCGGCCGAACTCGATCGTCTCGTCGGCCGTCGTGATCGCCTTCACGAGCTCGATCAGCCCCATCACCGGCACGGGGTTGAAGAAGTGCATGCCCATCACGAGCTCGGGGCGCTTCGTCGCCGCGCCGAGGTCCGCGATCGGGATCGACGAGGTGTTGCTCGCCAGGACCACGTCGGGCCTCGTCACCTCGTCGAGACGGCGGAAGAGCTCGACCTTCGTGGCGTAGTCCTCGGTGGCGGCCTCGATCACCAGGTCGGCGTCGGCGAGACCGGCGACGTCGGTCGTGCCGGTGACGCGAGCGAGCACGTCGTCGCGCTCGGCGGGCGTCAGCTTCTCGCGCTCCACCGCGCGCAGCGTCGAGGTCTCGATGCGGTGGCGGCCCGCCTCGACCAGCTCCTCGGTCGGCTCGAGGTAGACGACGCGCGCGCCCGCGCGCGCGCTGACCTCGACGATCCCCGAGCCCATCAGCCCGCAGCCGACGACCCCGACCGTACGAACGTCCTCAGCCCTCATCCCCCACCTCGGTCGAGCGAGAGTGCCAAGCCTACAATCGGGCCCATGCCCGTGCTCGCTCACGGCGGCCAGCCCGACGAGCTGGTCGCGGAGTTCCTCGTCCTCGGCGCCGTCGTGCTCGGATGGGTCGGGGTCGCCCGCCTGCGAGACCGCGGCTTCCGGTGGATGCCCCGGGGGGCGGGCTGGGGAGCCGTGGCCGGCGCGGCGGCGCTGGTGGTCCTGGCCGCCCTCGTGCCCACGGTGCTGTGGACGGCCCCGGACATGCAAGGCGCCCGGCCGGCCTCGACCGCGTCGCTCCGCATCGTCGCCCCCGTCGAGGCGCAGGAGGTCTCGGGAACGACGCTCGACGTCGTGACCGAGCTGTCCGGCGCCCGCGTCGTGGACGGCTCGAGCACGCAGGTCAGCCCCGACACGGGCCACGTCCACGTGTACGTCGACGACCGGCTGATGTCGATGGCGTACGCCGACGAGCAGCAGATCGCGATCGACTGGCTCGAGCGGGGGCCGCATGTCCTGCGCGTCGAGTTCGTCGCGGCCGACCACGTCGCGTTCGACCCGCCGGTCGAGACGAGCGTCACGTTCGTGAAGCTCACCGCCTGAGCTGGCTCGCGCCCTCAGCCCGAGAGGATCAGCAGCCCGCCCGCGGTGAACGCGATCATCGCCCCGAGGAGGGCGTACTGCGTCCGGATCGCCCGGACGCGCTCGTAGCGGGCGATCGCGCGGTCGTGCGCCACGATCACGCCCGCGATGTGCCCCGCGACGATCGCGAAGACCTGGACGTACCACACGACGGTCGGCGACACGAGCGTCAGGTTCACGCGCCATCCGGCCGTGCCGAACAGGTCCCAACCCTCCCCGAACGGGTCGGAGAGACGCGCGAGCCCGATCTGTCCCTCGATCAGCAGGAACGAGAAGTAGTGCGCCACGACGTACGCGAGCACGATCGGCACCAGGCTGTGCGCGAAGGTCCGGGCGAGCGGCTGCCACTCGCCGCCGACGACCCGGGCGGCGGACGTCATCGCCACCGCGTAGATCCCGGCGACGATCACGCACGTCGACAGCAGACCGAGCGTGAACACCAACGTGCGCTCCCAGCCGACGAACGCGGCGGTCGAGTCGACCCACCAGCCGGTCCGCGAGAGCCCGTCGAAGGTCGTCGAGCCGAGCGCGACCACGACGAGCGCAACCAGGCCGCGCCGCGGCGGGACCGTCGCCAGTCCCGAGAGCGGCACCCGCCACACGACCCGGCCCTCGCCGTCCCGCGCGAGCGGGGAGATCCGCGAGAGCAGGTGGAGGTACGCGCCGAACGCCTCGCCGTGCTCCAGCCAGGCGCGGCGACCGAACAGGCCCATCCCCACGGTCGTGAGGATCGTGTAGCCGATGATGAGGAACCCGAGCGTCCCCGGCCGATCGGCGAACGGGTCCACGAGCTCGAGCCACACGAAGCCGAACAGGAACAGGGTGGCCGGCGATAGGCCCAGGGCCGCGGGGTACTCGCGGGGCGGCCGGCCCTCCGCGTAGTCCAGCTGCAGCAGGCGGCCGATCGTGTCGAACGGGGAGAGCGTCGCCCACCAGTCGCCGAAGAGCGCGGACACGAACGCGAGCCCCACCCAGAACCAGACGAACACGACGACCGGGCCGATCGTCTCGGTCGGATCCCGCGGGAGGGCGGCGGCGCCGGTGACCACGACGAACGCCGCGAGCGAGACCAGCCGGATCGCCCACTCGAGCGGCCGCGAGGTCAGCAGGCGCTGGATGGCGGTCCACCGGCCCTCGGGCGGGTCGGCGTCCTCGAAGCGCGGGGTCGTCCAGAGCGCGGACAGCGCCACGAACGAGACGACGAGCGCCGTCGCGGCGCCGAAGACGAAGAGCCAGCGCGGCACGGGCAGGTCCACCCGGCCGCCGAGCCCATGCGCGAGGGCCGGCCGTGCCGCCACCAGCGGGAGGGCGACGCCCGCGCCGAGCGCGGCGGCGATCCGCCTCCTCACGCCTGGACCTGGAGCTGGACGAGCAGGATCCCTGCGGACTCGAGCTCGACCTCGAACACGCCGGGCGCCTCGGCGCGGAACGCGATCACGGCCGGCGAGCCCGGGGCGACGTCGTCGATCAGGTCGTAGCCGTGGACGTGCACCTCGTCGGCCACGTCGGCCGAGACCACCAGGCGGACGCGCTCCCCGCGCTCGACCCGGACGGTGCTCGGCCCGTCGACGCGGCCCTCCTCGACCTCGACCTCGATCTCGCGCGCGTCCGGCCCGGGGGTGGAGGCCTCGGTCGGGGTCCCGGTCGACGACGCAGACCGCGTCGGCGACGTCGCCGCCGGCGAGGCGGACGGCGTGCGGGCGGGCGTCGCGTCCTCGTCGGAGGGGCGCAGGACCAGGAACAGCGCGACCACGACGACGACGCCGGCGGCGAGCACGATCCAGCGGGTCGGACCCTTCACGGTCGGACCATGGTACGGGATGCCGCGGACGGCTCGGTCAGCAGACCTGCGAGAGCAGCGGCCACGGGTTCACCGCGGGCGTGCTGCTGCTGCCCGAGATGACGCTGTACCCGTACGGGCTCTCGGGCCAGTCCGACGGCGTGTTGTACGGGTGCCACTCGAAGTGGTTGTGCGGGGTGCTGGCGTTGCCCGTGGCGCCGACATAACCGACCACGTCGCCGGCCGAGACGCTCCCGGTCACGCCGGGCTGCATCAGGTGCGCGTTGTACGTGTAGCCGAGATCGCCGTACACGTACACCGCGTACCCGCCGAGCGAGTTCGTCGAGATCCTGGCCTCGCCGTCGAACGTCGCCCGGATCGCCGTGCCCTGCGGCGCGATGATGTCGTTGCCGGCGTGCGGGTGGTAGCCGCCGCCGTACCGCGGGGCGCCGAAGCCGTCGTACACGGCGCGCGGCTGGTCGACCGGGCAGACCTTGAAGACCTCGTTCGCGTAGTACCGGACGCCCGAGAGCGCCGCCAGCTCCTTGCGGTACTGCTTCTTCAGGTCCTTCACCAGTTCCTCGGCGCGGGCGCGGTCGGCGTTCAGCTGGTCGAGGACCTCCTGCTGCTCGGCCATCTTCGCGTCGAGCACCGCCTGCTTGGCCTCGAGCTGCTCCAGGGCCTTCGCCCGCTTCGCCTGCAACTGCTCCTGGCTGGCCTCCTGCGCCGCGAGCTCGTTGCGCAGGTTCTCGACGTCGTTCGCGAGGTCGGCGTCGGTCTGCGACACGGCATCGACGAACTCGACCCGGTCGGACAGGTCCGCGAGCGTCGACGCGCCGAGGAGGAACTCGAGCGCCGTCCCCGGGCCCTCCATGTAGGCCTCGACGGCGCGGGCGTCGAGCTGGGCGCGGAGCTCCGAGAAGCGCGCCCGGGCGGCCTGGAGCTCCGACCGGGTGACGCGGAGCTCCTCGGTGATCTGCTCCCACCGGGCCTCCGCCTGCTGGACGGCCTCCCACAGGACGGCGGCTTCCTGGCTGAGGCGGTCCAGGACCCTCTGGTGCTCCTGGATCCGAGCGGCGATCTGCTTGAACTCCGCCTCGGCGGCCGCGAGCTTCTCCTTGGTCGAGGGCTTGGCGGCGGCCACGCCGACCAGCCCCGTGACCAGGAGGAACGCAACGGCAACGGCCGCGGCGCGGTGCCGGGCGGTGCGGGCTCCTGTGGAGTTTTCGGCCATGGGGAGCAGCCTTCCTACCAACGGGCACCTGCGCTGTCAACCGCCGGCCCGTC
>DASTPT010000134.1:0-30489 GCA_035762085.1 Actinomycetota bacterium
CGCCTCCTGCTCGGCGGCCGCGGCGATCGCCGGCCCGTCCACCCCGCGGTGCCCGGCCGGGTAGCGCGACAGGCGCGAGGCGGCGCGGCGCAACAGCGTGACGGCACCGTGGGCGTTCCCGCGAAGCAGGTGCACGAACCCGGCGCCGAGCTGCGAGAGCCCCTTGAACAGCTCGGCGTCCTCGGTGTCCCGGGCCTGCTTCCAGGCCGTCTCCCATGCCTCGTGGGCGGGGAAGAATCGGCCGGCGTTGAAGTGCGCTCGGCCGAGCGCATGGTTCTGCTCGAGCGGGAGCGAGTCGAAGTCCTCGAGTTCGAGCGTGTTCGGCGCGTCCCACGCCTGGGGGCGACCCAGGTGGTCGCGCGGCCGCTCCGGCTTGTTCCGGCGCTCCGTGGGCCTGCCGGTCTTGCCCGTCGCCTCCGGCCTCATCGGGGCATCGTAGCCTCGGATCGCGCGAACGCGGTGATGCGTCCGTGCTGGCACGTCCCCTCGCCCGTGACTACGCTGCCTGCGATGGACCCCGAGCCCACCGTCCCGATCCTCGATCCCCCGCCCGACCGGGACGATCACGATCGCATGCCGCCCTGGATCCCTCGCGTGCTGCTGCTCGTGGTGCTCACGTACTTCCTCGCGCTCCTCGCGCTCGCCGCGTTCCGGCAGCTCCGCAACATCATCCTGTGGCTGATCGCGGCGCTGTTCCTGTCGTTCGCGCTCGAGCCCGCGGTCAACTGGCTCGCCGCCCGCGGGTGGCGCCGCGGGACGGCGACGACGGTCGTGATCCTCGGACTGGCGGTCCTGGCGCTCGTCGCCGTGGCAGCGATGGTCCCGCTCGTGGTCGACCAGGTCCAGGAGCTCATCCGACGCGTCCCGGACTGGCTCGACCAGATCAGCGTCTACACCCGACAGTGGTTCGACGTCGAGCTCACGGGCGAGAAGATCCTGCGGCAGATCACTCGGGCGCAGCAGAACGTCGCCTCGCTCGCCTCCAACGTCGCGTCGGTCGGCCAGTTCATCCTCGGGCTCATCTTCCAGGTCCTCACGATCGGGCTGTTCACCTTCTATCTGGTCGCCGACGCGCCCCGGTTCCGCCGGACGGTCTGTTCCGTGCTGCCGCCGCGCCGGCAGCGGGAGGTCCTCGCGGCCTGGGAGATCGCCGTGGACAAGACGGGCGGCTACCTGTACTCGCGGCTGCTGCTCGCGGCGATCTCGTCCCTCGTGTCGTTCTTCGTCCTTTCGGTGCTCGGCGTCCCGTTCGCGATCCCGCTCGCGCTGTTCCTCGGGTTCGTCTCGCAGTTCATCCCCGTGATCGGCACGTACATCGCGGCGGCCGTGCCCCTACTCGTCGCGCTGCTCGAGGACCCCTGGACCGCCCTGTTCTTCCTGGTCTACGTGGTCGTGTACCAGCAGATCGAGAACTACCTGCTGGCGCCGAGGATCACCGCGCGCACGATGGCGCTGCATCCCGCGGTGGCGTTCTTCGCGGCGCTCGCGGGCGGGTCGATCTCGGGCCTGCTCGGCGCGTTCATGGCGCTGCCCGCCGCGGCGATCATCCAGGCCACGATCTCCACGTACATGACCCGCCACGAGGTGGTCGAGTCCGAGCTCACGCGCGAGGAGGTCGAGCAGGTCGCCGAGGAGGCGGCCGAGGGGGAGCGCGGGGGCGCCGACGACCGTCCCGAGGGGGAGCGCGGGGGCGCCGACGACCGTCCCGACGGACTGCTCGAGCGCCTCGGCGACCGCCTGCGCCGCGACGACCGGGACCCGAAGGCCTGAGCGGTGCCGCAGGAGTACGACGTCGTCGTCATCGGCGGCGGCGCGATGGGCACCGCCGCCGCCCGGACGCTCGCCGAGCGCGGTCGGGCGACCCTGCTCCTCGAACGCTTCCAGATCGGGCACGCACACGGCAGCTCGGGCGGGCAGACGAGGATCTTCCGGCTGGCGCACGAGGATCCGCGGGACGTCCAGATGGCGCGCCTGGCCCTGGATGCATGGCGCGAGCTCGAGGACCGCGCCGGCGAACCGCTGCTCCGCACGACCGGCGGGGTCGACGTCGGTGCCGCCGTCCGCCGGATCGCCGAGGCGATGGAGGCGGCGTCGGTCCCGGTCGCCCGGACGCGGACCGAGGCGATCTCGGAGCGGTGGCCGGGGCTGCGGCTCCCGCCCGGTGAGGCACTCGTCCAGGAGGACGCCGGGGTGATCATGGCGGCACGGACCGTGCGCGCACAGGCGCGCCTGGCGGCCGAGGCGGGCGCGACCGTCGTGACGGACGCGCAGGTGGTGCGGCTGTCGGCGACCGGGTTCGGCGTGGACCTCGAGACCGCCGACGCCTCGTACCACGCGACGATCGCCGTTCTGACGGCGGGAGCGTGGACGGACGGCCTGCTCGCGCAGGCCGCGGCTCGGCTGTCGCTGGTTCCGACGCTCGAGCAGGTCACGTACTTCGAGCTCGAGGAGCCCTCGCCCATGCCGGTCGTCCTGGATCGGACGGCGGCGCCCGAGCCGTCCACCTACGTGGTGCCGAACCCAGAGCGGCCGGGCGCGTTCAAGATCGGGCTCCACCACGCCGGACCGCCGGTCGACCCCGACGACCGAGCCGAGGGCCTTGACCCCGGACGGGAGCGAGCGGTCGTCGCGTACGCAGCGGAGCGCTTCGCGCCGCACCACCCGGCGGGGCCCAGCGAGACCTGTCTGTACACGAACACGCCGGACGGGGTGTTCGTCCTCGATCGCCGCGGACCACTCGTGATCGGCTCGGCGTGCAACGGGCACGGGTTCAAGTTCGCGCCGCTGGTCGGCCGGATCCTGGCCGACCTGGCGACGGCCCAGCCGGCGCCGATGGCGATCGAGCGCTTCCTCGCGACCCGGCCCTCGCTCGCCGGCTGAGGCCCGAGCGACGAGCCGCGCATTCGCGATGCGGACCGTAGGCTGTGTGCGCCATGGCCGACCTGTCGCCCGAGGACCGCATCACGAAGGAGCGGGTGCCCGTGCTCGCGGGGGTGATGCGCCGGCTCCGCGCCCGCAGGCCTCCGGTCGTGCCGCACGAGGGTCCCGTCGACGGCGAGCAGCGGACGGGCGGGCGATCCGGCGCGCTCCGCGCGGGGATCTTCGGCGCGAACGACGGGCTCGTGTCCAACCTCTCGCTCATCATGGGCGTCGCCGCCGCCGGAGCTGAGAACGAGATCGTGATCCTCGCCGGCGTCGCCGGCCTGCTCGCCGGCGCGTTCTCGATGGCGGCGGGCGAATACATCTCGATGCGCGTGCAGCGCGAGGTGTTCGAGCGGCTGATCCACCTCGAGGCGCACGAGATCGGCACGGACCACGCCGGCGAGCGTGAGGAGCTGGCCGAGCTGTACCGGCGCAAGGGCATCAGCGCCGAGCTCGCCGACCGTCTGGCCGACGAACTGATGCGCGACCCCCAGATGGCGCTCGAGACGCACGCACGCGAGGAGCTGGGGCTCGACCCTCAGGAGGGGCTCGGCTCGCCGTGGGCCGCGGCGGTCTCGTCGTTCGCCACGTTCGCCGCCGGGGCCCTCGTCCCCTTGGTCCCCTTCTGGTTCGGCTCGGGGGACGGCGCCGTGATCGCGTCGGCGGTCCTGTCGATCCTCGCGCTTTTCGCGGTCGGTTCGGGGATGTCGTACCTGACCGGCCGGAGCTTCGTGGTCTCGGGTCTGCGGATGATGCTGATCGGCGCCGCCGCGGCGGCGATCACCTACGCGGTCGGCTCGCTCCTGGAGGTCGGCACCAGCACGATCTGAGCCGCTCCGGCGCGCGGGTCATGCCTCCGGTTCCTCCGGTCCCAGCCCCACCAGCTCCTCGAGGGCGTCGCGCAGCGTCTCGTACCGACGATCGCCCAGGTCGCGACGGGCGCGAGCCTCGAGGGCGGCCGCCGCGCGCCGCGCCTCGGCGACGTAGCGGCGCCCGCGGGCGGTCAGCCGGACGACCTTGGCGCGCGCGTCCTCCGGGTCGGGCACCCGGCGCACGTACCCCCGTTGCTCCAGGTCGTCGACGACGAGCATCATGCCCTGCTTCGTCATCCGGGCGCGCCGGGCGAGCTCGGTCAGGCGCGTACCGGTCCGCCGGTCGATGTGCAGGAACACCACGGCGTGTCCCGGGCGGGCGTCCGGGTAGCCCCGCTCGGCGAGCGTCGCGACGAGCTCGGCGCCCAGGGCGCGATGTGCCTCGAGCAACAGCCGGCCGAGATCGGGGTCCGTCACCCGCCCATCATGCGTCGTGGGGCCTCGACCCGTCTATCTGCTTGACCGTTCGGTTCGGCTACCCTGCCCGACCGTGACCCTCGAGGTGCGAGAGGCCCTGTCGCACGACCACGCGGAGGCCGGGGAGGTGACCGCGCTCGCGTATCGCGAGTTCGTCCGGCCCGGCGACCCGGACTGGGAGGAGTACCTCCGGCGGCTCGCCGACGTCGAGGGCCGGGCCAGCATCGCCGTCGTGTTCATCGCCGTCGAGGAGGGCAGGGTCCTCGGCAGCGCCACGCTCGAGGTCGGAGAGCGGATCGAGTCCGACGACCCGCCCCTGCCGCCGGACGAGGCGCACATCCGGATGCTCGGCGTCCATCCCGACGCGCGTCGCCGAGGGATCGCCCGCATGCTGATCGACGCGTGCATCGAGCGCGCCCGCGCGATGGGCAAGACACGGTTGTCGCTCCACACGACGTACCGCATGAAGGTGGCCCGCGCGATGTACGAGGCGATGGGGTTCCGGCGGCTGCCCGACCGCGTGTTCCCGGACGGCTTCGTGCTCCTCACCTACGAGCGGGCGATCTGACGATCAGCCCCCGCTCCCGGTGCGGAGGACCTCGCCGGAGGACAGGATCACGCCGTCCTCGCACTCGGCCTGGACGAGGCCGCCCCGGAACTGCTGCTCGTAGAGGCGCGCGTAGAGGCCGCCGCGCTCCAGCAGCTCGTCGTGGGTCCCGCGTTCGACGATCCGGCCCCGCTCCACGACGAAGATGACGTCCGCCTGCAGGATCGTCGACAGGCGGTGGGCGATCGCGATCGTCGTGCGACCGTGCATCAGCGGCTCGAGTGCCGCCTGCACCAAGCGCTCGGAGGTGGTGTCCAGGCTGGAGGTCGCCTCGTCGAGGATCAGGATCCGCGGGTCCTTCAGGATGACCCGCGCGATCGCCAGCCGCTGCTTCTCGCCGCCCGAGAGCTTGTACCCGCGCTCGCCGACGACGGTGTCGAACCCGTCGGGCAGCTCCACGATCCGGTCGTGGATGTTCGCCGCCCGCGCCGCCTCCTCGAGCTCGTCCTCCGTGGCGTCCGGCTTCCCGTACAGGAGGTTGCGACGGATCGTGGTGTGGAACAGATAGGTCTCCTGCGTGACCACCCCGATCAGATCCCCGAGGGACTCGAGCGCGATCCTCCGCACGTCGACCCCGTCGACCGTGACCGACCCGCGCTGCACGTCGTACAGGCGCGGCACCAGGTACGTGATGGTGGTCTTGCCGGCGCCGCTCGGTCCCACGAGCGCGGCGAGCTGTCCCGGCCGGATCTGCAGGTCCACGCCCT
Organism: Actinomycetota bacterium; assembly: GCA_035762085.1. Classification (GTDB taxonomy): domain Bacteria; phylum Actinomycetota; class UBA4738; order UBA4738; family HRBIN12; genus HRBIN12. The sequence continues at coordinate 5,526 of DASTPT010000134.1, forward strand.
CGAGCGTCCACTCGCGCATCGCGTCGTCGCGCAGGGCGTCCGTCGGGCTGACCGGGGTGGTCTGCTCCGGCGGGGTGTCGTAATGGAACCACACGCCGTGGAGCGCCACCTCCCCGCGGACGTCCCGGGGCGAGAGCGTGACGGCGCCGGGGGCATCCTCGATCTCCTGCGGCATGTCGAGGTACTCGAAGATCCGGTCGAACAGCGCCATCGAGGAGTGCACCTCGGTCGAGACCTGCAGCATCGAGCCGATCGGGAAGAACAGGCGGGACTGCAGCGTCGTGAAGGACACCAGCGTGCCCCCCGTGATGGCCGCCGTCGCGAGCGGGTCGTTGTCCAGCACCCACCCCGCTACCAGGTACACGAGCGCCGGCGTGATCGCGAAGAACGTGCCGACCACGGCGAAGAACGACCGGCCGATCATCGTCTGGCGGATCTGCAGGCCGGTGAGCCGCTCGTTCTCCGTGCTGAATCGGTCGCGCTCGAACCGCTGGCGCCCGAACGTCTTCGAGAGCAGGATGCCCGAGACCGACAACGTCTCCTCGGTCACCGCCGTGAGGTCCGCGAGCGTCTTCGCCGTGCTCGTCGCCACCTCACGCCGGGCCCGCCCGACCTTCACAGTGAGCCACAGGAACAACGGCAGCATCGACAGCGACAGGACCGTGAGCTGCCACGACAACAGGAGCATCGCGACGAGCGTGCTGATGATGACGACGACGTTCGACAGGATGCTCGACATCGTGTCGGTGACGACCAACTGGACCCCCCCGACGTCGTTCGCCAGCCGGGACTGGATCTCGCCGGTCCGGGTCGTGGTGAAGAACCGCAGCGGCATCGCCTGCAGGTGCGTGTAGAGCGAGTTACGCAGGTCCTGCATCACGCGAAGCCCGACCAGGTTGGACAGGTACGTCTGCCCGATCCCGATGACCGAGGTCACGATCGGGATCGCGATCATCAGCCCGGCGTACAGGTAGAGGTTCGACATGTTCGGGCACGGCTGGCCGTCGCAGACGTTCGCCGGGTTCCCGAACAGCGCCTTGTCGAACACCTCCTTGATCAACAAGGGGTTCACGACGCCGAGCCCCGCCGTCACGACGATCGCGAGCGCGACCAGGTTCACCTTCCCGCGGTACGGACGGAACGTCGCGACCACGCGCCGCACCGTCGTGCGCTTGATCGGGCGCTGCTCGTCCTCCGAGTAGGGACGCGAGAACCGGCCGTGGCCACGCATGGAAGTCAGGATACGGCGGGGCACCGATACGGCAGCCACGTCGCTGTCGCCGCGCCCAAGAGCCCGGGCACACCGATCCGACGTACTGACAGGCGTGAGAGGACGTGCGTCGGGACGCGCGTGGTTCCATGACGCGTTCTGGCGTACCGCACCCCGGGTCTTGCTCCGCTACACGGCGCTCTTCGTGGCTGTGCTCGCCGGGACCGCGCTGCTGACGCTCGCGGCAGCCGCCTACCCCCTGTTCCTGTCGGCCACGGCGAGCGAGATCGTCACGGTCGCGATCGAGCGGCCGAACGTCACGCCATACGGCGCGGGCCTCACGTACCGTTTCGTGAACCTTCCGCTCGATCCCGTTCGGATCGAGCCTTCGCCGCTCATCCCCACGCCTCCCGGCGCTCCAGCGTGGACCCCCGAGATCGGCGCCGTGGACGCGGCCGCCCGAGCGCTGTTCGCCGGCGACCCTGCCCTCGGAGAGCCGATCGCGGAGGTCGTCGGCGACCCGGTCGCGCTCGCGGTCGACGGCCAGGAAGGGCAGCAGCTCGGGAGGCTGTTCGGTGCCCCCGGCGTCCTGGAGCACGTCGAGCCCGTGGCAGGATCGGAGGGCGACGGCGTCTGGGTCCCGGAGCTGATCGCCGAGGAGCTCGGCGTCGACCCGGGCGACACGATCGAGCTGACCGCCACCTCGGGCCGACGCTCTGCCGCCGTCGAGGTCACGGTCGACGGTGTCTACCACGACATCTACTTCGCGTGGCCCTCCGACGGGTTCTGGCTCCTATGGCTGGACACGTTCCGGCTCGAGAGCCTGAACACCGACGTCCCGCCTCCCCCGCAGCCCATCCTCACGACGCGCGGTCGGGCCCTCGCGATCATGCGGGAGCTCGGACAGGGGTCGGCCACGTTCGCGTGGCAGTCGCCCCTCGCCGATCCGGCCGCGGCCAGCCTCGAGGACGTGCAGGCGCTCGACCGGTACGAGACGAGGCTCCACACGCTCACGTTCCAGCGGTCGCGGCTGGGCCGGACCCTCTTCTGCTGCGTGGATCGCTGGTCTGTCCCCCTGGCGAACGCATCCACGTCGCTCACGTCGTCCATCGGCGCCGTGGTGGACGAGGCGGAACGGCGGGTCGTCGTCGTCCAGGGACCGGCGGACGTGCTCGAGATCGCGGCCCTCGCGGTCGCGCTCGTCGTGGTCGCCGCGGTGGGAGCGTCGTCGATGCGGGCCCGCCGAACCGAGGCGGCCTGGCTCCACGCCCGCGGGACCTCGCCGACCCTCGTGGGGGCCCACAACGTCGTCGGCGCACTGCTGCCCGCCGTCGCCGGGGGTGTGCTCGGATTCGGGCTCGCGGCCTTGGCGGTGTCGAGCTTCGGACCCGACGGTGCGACCGAGCGCTCGGCCTACGCGGAAGCTGCCACGAGGACGGCGATCGGTGTGGCCGTCGCCGTGGTGCTCGTCGGCCTCGTCGCAGGTCGTACGTACGCACGGATCGCCGACCCGCACGGCGGCCGTTTCGCTCGCCTGGCGGCGGCCGTGCCCTGGGAGATCGGGGTCATCTGGCTCGGCTACCTCGCGTACCGGCGCCTGGACGGGGGCGGTGCCTTCTACCTGGACCCGGACCTCGGGGTCGGCCGCCCGAGCCTCGCGCTCGTCGCGTTCCCCTTCCTCGTGCTGGTCGGGTTCGCGTTCCTCGCAGGACGCCTCGCCCACCTCGGCTTCCGCGGCCTGCGGGCGGCCACGGGCCGTTCGTCACCGCCCGTGTACCTCGCGACGCGGCGGCTCGCCACGGGCGGCGTGCTCGGGGTGGCGCTCGTCGGCGCCGCGGGGCTGTGTCTCGGGATGTTCATCCAGGCGCGGCTGACCTCGGCGTCGCTGCAGGCCACCGTCGGCGCGAAGGCGAGGGTCTTCGTGGGGAGCGAGGTGGCAACCCAGATCGCCTACATCTCGGGGGCGCCGGACGACGCCCCGTTCCCCGTCACGCGGGTGCTCCAGATGGGCGGGGGCGCACGCCTCCCCTCCGGGCGCGCCCTCGATCTGCTCGCGATCGACCCCGACACGTTCGCGGAGGCCGCCTACTGGAACGACGCCTTCGCGGGGCGATCGCTCGACGAGATCGTGCGTGCGATCGACGATCCGGACGGGTCCGGCCCCCTGCCCGTGCTCCTGGCGGCCGGCGGTGCCCTCGAGGCGAGCGAGCTCGTCGTCGGGGGCGCAACCGTACCGGTCGAGGTGGTCGAGCGGGTCGACGCCTTCCCCGGCCTGTTCTCACGGCGGCCGATGGTGGTCCTGGACGAGCGAGCCCTCATGGGGCGGCTGTCGGGGGCCGACCCGTTCGTCCACGGCTGGGCCGAGCTCTGGTCGCCGATGGGCCGCCGCACGGTGGAACGCCTCCTCGCGTCGGAGGGGATCCCCGTCTACCAGACGATCACCGCCCGCGAGGTCGAGGACATCCCGGCGATCGCGGCCACCGTCGAGACGTTCGCGATCGTGAACGTGCTCGGGACGGTCGCGGCGGTGCTGACCCTCGTCAGCATGCTGCTCTATCTGCGGGCTCGGCAACGATCGCAGACCGTGGCGTTCGCGCTCTCGTCCAGGATGGGCATGACGCGGGCGCAGCGCCGGGGGGCACTCGCCCTCGAGCTCGGCCTCATGATCGGCATCGGGTTCGCGGTGGGGACCGCGCTCGCGATCGTCGCGGCCCGGGCGACCGTCCCGTTCCTGGATCCCTTCGAGACGATCCCGCCCGAACCGCTGTTCGTCGCGTCGAGCGCGCCGATCGTCGTCACCGCGGTCGCCGCAGCGTTGGTGACGTGGGTGGGCTCCGGCCTCGTGGACCGGCAGACGCGGTCGGTGGACCTGGCGGAGGTGATGCGGGTTGCCGAGTGAGGCGCCCGTCGTCCGGTTCGAGGCGGTCGACCGCACCTTCCGGACGACGTCCGGCAGGGTGCGGGCCCTCCGCGGCATCACCGCGAGCTTCCCCGCCCGCTCGATCGTCGCGGTCGCCGGACCGAGCGGGAGCGGCAAGTCCTCGCTCCTGCGACTGATCGCCGGGATGGACGTCCCGACCGCGGGCTCGGTCGTCGTCGCCGGTCGATCCGTCGAACGGGCCTCGGCGCGGGCACGGCGCCGGCTCCGGCGCGACACGGTCGGCTACGTCTTCCAGCGCCCGTCCGACAACTTCGTGCCCCACCTCACGGTCGCGGAGCACCTCGCTCGTGTCGCCGACCCACACGACGTCCGCGAGATCCTCGAGGCCCTCGGCATCGCGCACCGGGCCGACCACCTGCCGCTTCAGCTCTCCGGCGGCGAGCAGCAACGGGCCGCGTTCGCCCAGGCATTCGTCGGCGGAGCGCAGGTCGTCGTGGCCGACGAGCCCACGGCCGAGCTCGACGACGCATCCTCGGTGGCCGTCCTCTCGGGGATCAGAGCCATGCGCGACCGGGGCGTCACCCTGATCATCGCGACCCACGACGACGCCGTCGTCCGTGTCGCCGACACCGTGCTCCGTCTGGATCACGGCCGGGTCCTCGACCCGGTGCGGGCACGGTCCGGCCCGGCGGTGGAGGTCACGCGGGGCTGGGACCCGCCCTCGGACGGGGCTCGAGCGCTCCGAGTCCGAGGTCTCGTGAAGACGTTCACGCGAGCCGACGAGCGGGTCCACGCGGTCGACGGCGTGTCGTTCGAGGTGCGGGAGGGCGAGTTCGTCGGCCTCATCGGGCGGTCTGGATCAGGGAAGACCACCCTGCTCGGCCTCGTCGCCGCGTGGGAAGGCGCCGACGGCGGCACGATCGAGCGCTCGGACGAGGCACCGAACGGCGAGGCCCCGGCATGGAGCGACGTCGCGGTCGTCCCACAGACCCTCGGACTGATGGACGAGCTGACGGTGAGGGAGAACGTCGCGTACCCCGCGAAGCTCTCGGGCGCTCCGGACGCGCACACCGAGCGTGTCACCGCCCTGCTCGACGCGCTCGGGCTCACCGCGCTCGCCGAGCGGCGTCCGCACGAGACCTCGGTCGGCGAGCAGCAGCGCGCGGCCGTCGCCCGTGCCCTCCTGCTCCGCCCCCGTCTGCTCGTCGCGGACGAGCCGACGTGCCACCAGGACCGCGGCTGGACCGACCGCGTGGTCGCGGCGATCCGCGAGGCATGCGACGAGGGCACCGCGTGCCTCATGGCCACGCACGATCCGGCATCCCGCAGGTTCCTCGACCGCGCGCTCGTGATGCACGAAGGCCGTCTCGAGCCCACGGACGCGTAGCGCCCCTGCCGGGATCGGGGAAGCACTGGGTCATCGCGCGGTCGGCCAGAGCTCGATCTCGCCCGTCATGCCGACCGAGATCCGCTGCCGATATGTCACGCCGCCCGGGGAACCCTGCGGAGGCTCGTTGCCCTGACCGGTGGCGACGAGTGCGAGCAGCGCGCTCGTCCCACGACAGCGCGAGATCGAGGACGCCTCATCGGCCCGCGCGAGCCGAGGCGATGGCGCGGGCGCGCTCGATGACCGCATCGAGCATCCCCGGCGTGAGGGTCCCGGTGAACGTGTTCTGTTGGCTCGGGTGATAGCACCCGAGGAGGGCGTACGGACCGAGCTCGGCCTCCGCGCCGTGGCCGAACCTCGGCCGCGGCTTCCGCGTGGAGCCGAGCTGCGCGAGCGCCCGGAGCGCCCCGTCCCACGCGACCTCGCCGAGCGCGACGATCGTTCGCACGCGCGGGAGCGCGCGGAGCTCGCGCACGAGGAAGGGCAGGCACTCGTCGCGCTCCTCGGGCGTGGGCTTGTTCCCCGGCGGCGCACAACGGTTCACGGCTGTGACGTAGAGGTCGCGGAGCTCGAGCCCGTCCTCGCGCGAGACCGAGGTGGGTTGGTTGGCGAACCCCGCGCGGTGCAGCCCGGCGAACAGGAAGTCGCCCGAACGGTCGCCGGTGAAGATGCGACCGGTCCGGTTCCCGCCATGCGCCGCCGGCGCCAGCCCGAGCACCATCACCCGCGCGCGCGGATCGCCGAAGCCCGGCACCGGGCGACCCCAGTAGGGTTCCTGCGCGAAGCGGGCGACCTTCTCACGCGCCGTCCGCTCGCGCCACTCCACGAGACGCGGACAGGCGCGGCACGCGACGACCTCGTCGCGGATCCCCTCGAGCGCGGCGGCGTCCGATCCCACGGCTTGCTCCGATGCTACCGACGGCCCGCGGGCGGCGGCCGTACCCTGGCAACGTGCGCGCTGGCGCCTCGGTCGCGTTGGCCCTCGCGCTCGCCGTGGCGGCGTGCTCGCCCGCCGCCGAGCCGGGCGCCGAGGGCTCGGCTCGCGCCACCGCGCCGCCGCCCTCCGCGGTCACACCGATCGCTCCCTCGGCCGAGCCGACGGCGTCCCCGGCGCCGAGCCCGTCCCTAGACCCCGGCCCGCCCTCCACGAGCCTGCGGCTGCGTCACGTCCGGACGATCACCGGGGACATCGCCCCGAAGTCGGTGGTCGCCTCGCAGACCGGCCTCGTGTTCGCGCAGAACATGATGTACCGACACACGGTCACGGTGTACGACCGGCGCTTCCGCCTGGTCGCGACGATCGCGGACCGCGTGCGGCTCTCGCGCCTCGGGCATCCTCGCCTCCGGGAGTCGGTCCGGGGGGCGCCGGTCGAGGCCGCGTTCTTGCCCGATGGTTCGGTGGCCTACATCTCGAACTACTCGATGTACGGGCCGGGGTTCGGGCGACCCGGCCACGACGTCTGCTCGCCGGCGTCGGGATACGACGACAGCTTCGTGTACCGGATCGACGTCGAGCGCCTGCGCGTGGACGCCGCGATCGCCGTCGGCTCGACGCCGAAGTACCTGGCCGTGACGCCCGACGGGCGGACGCTGCTGGTCTCGAACTGGTGCTCGTACGACCTGAGCGTGGTCGACGTCCGCCACGGGCGGGAGGTCGAACGGATCGCCCTCGGGCCGTACCCGCGCGGGATCGCCGTCGATCCGGCGTCGCGGTTCGCATACGTCGCGGTCATGGGCTCGAGGAACGTGGCGCGCGTCCGCCTCCGCGACGGGCAGTTGGGGTGGATCCGAGACGTCGGCGGTGGACCCCGGCATGTGGTGATGGATCCCGGCGGGCGCTACCTGTACGTGACGCTGAACGCGGACGGAACGGTCGCGAAGGTCGACCTGCGGACCGAGCGGGTCGTCGCGACGGCGCGCACCGGCGTGAACCCCCGGACGATGACGATCGCGCCGGACGGACGGGCGCTGTACGTCGTGAACTACGGCTCGGCGAGCGTGTCGAAGCTCCGGACGCGCGACCTCCACGTGCTCCAGGTCGTACGCACGCATCCGCGGCCGATCGGCGTCACGTACGACGCGGCCACGCGACACGTCTGGGTCGCGTGCTACGGGGGCAGCATCATGGTGTTCCGCGACACCTGAGCACCGGCGGCTCACGTGCGGAGGTCGCGGAAGCGACGCTCGGCGTCCTCGAACGCCTCGAGCGGCGCCATGAGGTCCCCGATCGCGCCGATCAACGCCTCGAACCCCTCCGGCATCTCGGCGTCCAGGCGCATCCGCTCCGCCATCGCGAGACACGTCCGGATCGCCTCGCCGCAGGCCTCCCACACATGCGCCACGTCCGGCGCGCGCCAGGCCGCCATGCCGGTCTCGGCCTCGCGCAGCGATTCCTCGAACTCGAGGAGCGTCTCGGCGAGCGGTCGCCCGGGCAGGCGCGTGCCCGGGACGGACTCCGTCAGGGCCGCCTTGCCGCGCTCGAGCGGGTCCACCGTCGCGCGGAAGGCCGCGTACGCCTCCTCGAGCTCGGCGGGCAGCCGCTTGCGACGGAACACGGCTACCCGGCGAACGCCGCGAGCTCGGAGAGCGCCATCGCCGGGTCGTTGGAGGCGATCGCGTCCACGCCCCACCCGAGCAGCATCCGCACGGTCGCCGCGTCGTCGATCGTCCAGGTGCCGACGCGGACGCCGGCGTCGTGCGCCTCGGCCACGAACGCCGCGCCCGCGGGGATCAGCGAGTAGCTCCCCGGCAGCAGCACGTCGTGCTCCCGCTCGGTCACGTACCCGAGCGCCTCGCGCGGGTCCACGATCTGGGTCGTGAGGAACCCGGTGGTCACGTCGGGCGCCAGCGCCTTCGCCGCCGCGATCGAATGGGGGTTGAACGACACGACGAGCACGGGGCCGTCGAAGCCCGTCGCCTCGAGATCCTCGATCGCCGCTCGGACGATCGACTCGTGGGCGGGCTCGTAGGCCGGCTCGCCGGGGAGGTTCTTGATCTCGATCGCGACCGCGGCCCGGCCAGAGAGCGTCCGGAGCGCCTCCCGCAGCGTCGGGACCCCGGCCGGGACGTCGGCGTTCCCGGCCCGAAGCGCGGCGACCTGCTCGGCGGTCATCTCGTGGACGAACCCCTGGCCGTCCGTCGTGCGCCCGACGTCGGGGTCGTGGAGCACGACGGCGACGCCGTCGGAGGTCAGACGCGCGTCGAGCTCGACCACCCCGGCGCCGGCCGCGACGGCGGCCTCGAACGCCGGCAGCGTGTTCTCCGGATGCGTGGAGGAGGCGCCACGGTGGGCGACGATCGTTGGGAACTCCTGCGGCGAGAACGGGCGGATCGCCATCGCGCCGAGTCTATCGGCGACACCTCAGACGAGGCTGGCCGGGCACAGGTGGTTGACCGGACACTCCTCACACCGCGGTCGCCGAGCGACGCAGATCGCGCGGCCGTGGTCGATCAGCACGTACGTGAAGTCGAACCACCGCTTCCTCGGGATCAGCCTCATCAGGTCCTGCTCGATCTTGTCCGGGTCGGACCACTGGCTGAAGCCCAGCCGGTTCGCCAGGCGCTTCACGTGCGTGTCCACGGCGATGCCCTCGACCGTGCCGTACGCGTTGCCGAGCACGATGTTCGCCGTCTTGCGCGCGACGCCGCGGAGGGTGATCAGGTCCTCCATCGTGTCTGGGACCTCGCCGTCGTATGCCTCGACGATCCGCTGGCATGCGGCGCGGATCGAGACGGCCTTCTGGTTGAAGAACCCCGTCGGCTTGATGTCGCGCTTCAGCTCGTCCTCGGGGACCCTCAGGTAGTCCTCGGCCGTCCGGTACTTGCGGAACAGCGTGGCGGTGACCTCGTTCACCTTCTCGTCGGTGCACTGCGCCGACAGGATCGTAGCCACGAGCATCTCGAGCGGCGTCGAGAAGTTCAGCGCGACCTTCGCATCGGGGTACGTCTTCGAGAGGATCCGCACGATCCGCGGCGCGCGCTCCTCGATCGGGCTCTCGCGCGTGAGCGTCGCGGCGGGCACGGCGCTCAGGCCCGGTCCGGCCGGTCGAGCTCGAGCGGCAGGACGAAGTCCCGACCCGAGGACACGTCGGTCCACTCGCCGTCCCGGAACAGGTGGACGCCCGAGCGTCCGAGCACGCTCCACGACTCCCCGTCGCCGACCATCGCGGTCTCCTCGTCGATCGCGACGAGCGTCTGCCCCGGCCGCAGCGAGCCGGCGATGAACGCCTGGGCGCCGGGGAACCAGCGTTCGACCGTGTCCCAGTGCGGCGCGAACAGCAGCCGGCGGACGTACGAGAGCCCGGGCTTCCACACGTCGTGCGACAGCAGGTCCGTCGCGGTGTCGTACGTGGTCTCGGTCAGGCACGCCACGCCGGCGCTGCATCCGATGTACCCGAGGCCGTCGTCGAGTCGGTCGAGCATCGCCCGGCAGAACGCCGAGCCGCGGAGCACGGTGGCCAGGTGGTACGGGTTCCCGCCCGAGAAGTACACGACCGAGGCCTCGCGCACGCGCTGGGCGAGGTCCTCACGCTCGGCGTCGTCGCGGGTCTTCATCGGCAGGACCTCGGCGGGCACGCCGATCTCGCGGAAGTGCGCGAGGCCCTTGCCGGCCCAGTCGTCGAAGACGTGGTCGCCCTCGGGGGCCGATGCGGTGGGCAGGATCAGCACCCGCCCGTCCCCGTCGGCGCGCTCGAGCACCCAACGGTCGACGATCTGGGACCAGGGCTCGAATTCGCCGGCGCCCAGGAACGCGAACGCGCGGCTCATCGCAGCGCCTCCGGTCTGAGCTCGGCGTCGAGCGTCGCGCCGAGCTCCTCGGCGACCTCGAGCACGGCGTCCATGTCCTCGGCCTCCGTGCGGAAGTTCACGATGCACACGCGGAGCACGAACCGCTCGCCCAGGACGGCGTTCGACAGGAACACGCGCCCGTCCAGCTGCATCCGCGCCATGAGCCGCTCGTTCAGCAGGCTGAGGTAGTCCTCCCGACCGGGCCCCTCGGGGAGGTCCGGTGGGACGTAGCGGAAGCAGCAGATCGACAGCGTGACGGGGCACGCGAGCTCGAACGCCGCGTGCTCCTCCACGCGCGCGGCCAGGTAGCGCGCCAGCTCAGCGTCGTGCGAGATCCGGCGACCGTACGCTCGACGACCGTGCGCGAGGAGCGAGACCCAGATCTTCAGCGCCCAGAAGCTCCGGCTGAACTGTGGCCCGTGCCGACCCAGGTCCAGGCCCGCGTGCGTGATCTCCTTGTCCTGGTGGACGTAGGAGGGCTCGGCGTTGAACGAGCCCTCGAGCATCGAGAAGTCGCGCAGCAGGACGCAGGCGCCGGAGTGCGGCGTGTACAGCCACTTGTGCGGATCGAACGCGATCGAGTCCGCGCGCTCGATGCCGGCGAACCGCGGCCGGAGGTCCTCGGCGAGCGTGGCCGGGCCGCCGTAGGCGCCGTCGACGTGGAACCAGAGGCCCTCCTCGGCGCAGACGTCCGCGATCGCCTCGAGCGGATCGATCGCCCCGGTCGAGACCGTGCCGGCCGAGCCCACGACGGCGAACGGCCGGACGCCGGCCTCGCGATCTCGGGCGATCTGTGCGCGGAGCTCGTCCACGCGCATGCGGAAGTCCTCGTCGACCGCGACGTGCCGCACGTTGCCCCAGCCGATGCCGAGCATGTCGGCCGCGCGGTCGCTCACGACGTGGGTCTCGGTGGACAGGTACAGGCCGAGCTGCGGGCCGGCGAGGATGCCGTCGTTCCGCACGTCCCACCCCGCACGGCGGTCCCGCGCCACCTTCAGGCCGACGAAGTTCGCCATCGCGCCGCCCGAGACGATGAGCCCGCCCGCGGTCGGCGGCAGGCCGAACATCTCGCCCGCGAAGAAGCGCGTGAGGGCGAGCTCGATCTCGGTGGCGGAGGGCGCGAGCTGCCAGCCGCCGACGTTCATGTTCACGCCCGCCGCGAGCAGATCGGCCACGGCCCCCGGAACGGTCCCGGCGCCCGAGATGTAGGCCATGAACCGGGGGTGGCCGAGGTACGTCGACCACTCGAACAGGACCTCGCGCAGGTGCCGGAGGAGCTCGTCGTCGGGCATCGGTTCGTCGGGGATGGGGAGCGCGACGGCCTGCCGGACCTCCTCGGCCGACCAGCCGCGGCGCACGGGCAGCTCCGGGAGCCGCTCGAGGAGCTCCGTCCACACCTCCGCCGCGCCGTCGGCGAAGGCGCGAGCGCGCTTCGGGTCCCAGTCGAGATCGCGGACCGGCTCGGGTCGCTCCGTCACCTCAGGACTCCTTCACCGCGCCCAGGCGGAACCCCTCGAACGACATCTCGCGCCACCAGAGCTCCTCCCCCACGGCCTCGAAGATCGCCTGCACCTGACTCTCGTGCGCGAGGATCGCGTCCACCTTCACCTGCAGCAGGTCCGGGGGGAGCGTGAAGTCGATCGCCAGCTGGTCCTTCGGCGTGACCGGCGGCGTCCCCGGCCGGAAGACGTCGAACGGCTCCCAGACCGGCAGGAACTCCTCGACCCACTCGGGGGTCGCCGTCGCGTACAGCACGCGCGATCCCGGCTTGCCAGCCTCGTGCAGCGCCTGGGTCGCCCACGCGCTCACCGACATGTGCGCGCGGTGGCCGGTCATCCCGTCGGGGCCGAACGTCAGGATCGTGTCGGGCTGCACCTCGGCGACGAGCGCGCGGACCTTCTCGTACCCCTCGTCGGGCAGCGGCGTGTCCATGTCGATGTCGGGCAGGTCCAGCCAATGGTGCTCCGTCACGCCGAGGATCTGGAGCGAGCGTTCCATCTCGGCGGTGCGGACCTCGCCCATCGTCTCGGGCGGCCACACGTCCTCGTCCATCGAGCCACCCTCGCCCCGCGTGGCCGTGATGCAGACCACCCGGGAGCCGTCACGCACGGCGCGAGCCATGAGGCCGGCGGCCAGGTAGGTCTCGTCGTCCGGGTGCGCCCACACGCCGAGCATCGTCCCGAGGTCATCCATCGATTCGCCCTCCGCCCATGCCGCAGGAACGGTCCGCGAAGGATACCGCCCCTACCGTCGGGGCGATACGTGCCTGCGTTACGGCTCCGGAGCGGCGTACGTCGAGCGGATCCGCTCGAGCAGTTGGAGCGGCACGTCGTCGCACCCGCACTTCGAGCGCAGGAGCTCCTTCAGCCGCCGCTGGAACTCGGAGTGGTCGGTGCAGGGACCGCACGACTCCAGGTGGAGGTGCACCTGCACACGCTCGATCGCGCCGAGCTCCCCGTCCAGGTAGAGCTCGACCTGCTCGAGCACCTTGCGACACTCATCCTGCAACCAGACCACGCTCCCGCATCGTCTCCCACAACGCCTTCTGCAGCGCTTTCCTTCCCCGGTGCAGCCGCGACATCACGGTTCCGATCGGGATGTCGAGGATCTCGGCGATCTCCTTGTACGAGAACCCCTCGATGTCCGCGAGCAGGACCGCCATCCGGAAGCCCTCGGGCAGGGCCTCGAGGGCGCGCTGGACCTCCTCGTCGGGCAGGCGGTCGAGGACCTCGGCCTCGGCGGACGCCTCGACGCCGGAGGCCCCGAGCCGGTCGTACAGGAACCAGTCCTCGATCTCGTCGTCCTGGACCGTGACGGGCTCGCGCTGCTTCTTCCGGTACGAGTTGATGAACGTGTTCGTGAGGATCCGGTACATCCATGCGCGCAGGTTCGTCCCCTCCTCGAACCCGGAGAACCCGCGGTAGGCGCGCAGGTAGGTCTCCTGCACCAGGTCCTCGGCGTCGGCCGGGTTCCTCGTCAGGCGCAACGCCGCCGAGTACAGGTGCGGCAGCAGCGGCAGGACGTCACGCTCGAACCGCTCCCGGAGCGCGGGGTCGCCGTGCGCGGGCGCGGCCGCGCTCGCGGACCCCGCCGTTCCGTCCCTGCCAGGCACGACCGACCCTCCCTCGATCCCCGCGCTCCGACCAGCCTACCCGGCCCCTCCGCGCGCCCGTCCTGTCACATGTTCGAGGTCGGTGCGAAGATGGGTTGGAGATGCCGGACGACAAGGAACGCCGCGGCCGCTTCGGCGGCTTCGACCTGGGCCCCTCGGGCGACCCGAGCGGGCGGCGTATGCGCACGTCGCCTTGGGTGTGGATCGTCGCCTTCCTGCTCGTCCTGGTCGCCTTCAACTTCCTCGCGGCGCCCCGGCCGAGTGGCTTGGACTACTCGGCCTTCCTCCAGAGGGTCGAGGACGGCCAGATCACCGGAACGCTGAGGGTGTCCTCGACCTCGGTCTCGGGGACCTACGAGGAGGACGGGAGCGACGTCCAGTTCACGACCACGATCCCGCCGACCGACCAGGGGACGACGAAGCTCACGGACCTGCTGGACGAGGCCGGGGTCGCGTATACCGGCGTCCAGCCGAGCGGCTTCCAGAGCTTCCTGATCGGGTGGGGCATCCCGCTCCTTCTGTTCGGCGCGCTCTGGTTCTTCCTGATCCGACGGATGAGCGGGGCGGGCGCCACCGGCGCCCTCAACCTGGGCAAGAACCGGGTGAAGATCTACGACCGCAAGGAGATGAAGACGACGTTCGCCGACGTCGCCGGCGTCGACGAGGCGCGCGACGAGCTGAAGGAGATCGTCGACTTCCTCAGGAACCCGAAGAAGTACCAGCGCTTGGGGGGGCGGATCCCCAAGGGCGTGCTCCTGCTCGGCCCTCCGGGGTGCGGCAAGACCCTGCTCGCGCGGGCCGTCGCCGGCGAGGCGAACGTGCCGTTCTTCTTCATGTCGGGCTCGGAGTTCGTCGAGATGTTCGTCGGCCTCGGAGCGGCGCGCGTGCGCGAGCTGTTCCAGCAGGCGAAGGAGAAGGCTCCCGCCCTGGTGTTCCTGGACGAGATCGACACGATCGGGAAGGGGCGGGCGGGTGCGATGGGCGCCGGGTTCGGGGCCCACGACGAGCGCGAGCAGACCCTGAACCAGCTGCTCGTCGAGATGGACGGCTTCGACTCCAGCAAGGGCGTCATCATCATGGCCGCCACGAACCGCCCTGACGTGCTGGACCAGGCGCTCGTGCGCCCGGGACGCTTCGACCGCCAGGTGGTCGTCGACCGCCCGGACCTGAAGGGGCGCGAGGACATCCTGAAGGTGCACGTCCGCGGCGTCGCGCTCGACCCGGCCGTGGATCTGCGCGTGCTCGCCGCCCGGACCCCGGGGTTCACCGGGGCGGACCTCGCGAACATCGTGAACGAGGCCGCGTTGCTCGCGGCGCGCAAGGAGAAGAACGCCGTCACGATGATCGAACTCGAGGAGGCGATCGACCGTGGCGTCGCCGGCCTCGAGCGCAAGAGCCGCGTGATGTCGGAGAAGGAGCGCGAGATCGTCGCGAAGCACGAGATGGGTCACGCGCTCGTCGCGCTCACGGCCCCGACGGCCGACCCGGTGCACCGCGTCTCGATCATCCCGCGCGGGGCGGCCGCGCTCGGGATGACGATGCAGCGGCCGCTCGAGGACCGCTACCTGCTCACCGAGCCCGAGCTCCACGACCGGCTGGCCGTGCTGCTCGGCGGGCGCACGGCCGAGGAGATCTGCTTCGAACAGATCTCGACCGGCGCCCAGAACGACCTCCAGCGCGCCACCGAGATCGCGCGGGCGATGGTCACCGAGTACGGCATGAGCGACGAGATCGGCCCGCTGTCGTTCGGGCAGGATGGGATGAGCCCGGCCGCCATGTGGTACCCGGGTGCGCGGCCCGAGATGTCGGAGGCCCTGTCCGAGCGGATCGACGGCGAGGTCGCCCGGCTGGTGAACGAGGCGCACGAGCGCGCGACCACCGTGCTGAGCGAACACCGCGCGTTCCTCGACACGATGGCCGACCTGCTGATGGTGACCGAGGTCATCGACGGCAAGGACCTCCTCGAGTACTTCGATGGCACGAAGCCGGTCCCGGACGTCGAGGCGCTCCGTCGCGAGCGCGGCAACGGCGCTCCGCGAGCGTCGGAGAAGCGCGACGGCCCCGACATCGTCGTCACGCCCCCGCCCCCTCCGGGCGCCTTGCCCCGCACCGACCTGTAACCGCCGCTGGTCCACCGCCCGGCGGTCCGTTCTCCTGCTCCTGCCACGGACTCCGCACGGATGCGCGACGGGTGGCGGCCCGCGCGGCGTCTCCGCGCGCGGGACGCCGCGTCGGGCACACGTGGGTCGAGCCGCCACCGGCCGGACGACGGTCAGTGGGGCGGCTCGACCAGTAGGTCGGTGCGGCCGCGGAAGCGCTCGAGGAACCGGTAGTAGTTGCGCTTCGACAGGCGCTCGCGCTCGGCCGGATCCGTCTGGTGCCACGCACGGTGCTCGTGCCTGGCGACGGGGACGTCGACGACGAGCGCGCGCAGCCCCCGGTCGCGGACGCGGAACGAGCACTCGATGTCGGCGGTCCGGTACCACCGGAACTTCTCGTCGAACAGGCCGGCGTCGCGGAGAACGTCCCGACGGAAGGCCATCAGGTAGCCCTCGATCGCGTCGACCTCCGGGCCGGAGGACTCCTCGAAGCTCCGCAGGTCGTGCGTGACGATGCCGAACGGCCCGCAGACCCCGACGGTCGGATCGGCCAGGGCGGCCTCGACCGGGCCGAGCACGTCGCCCGTCGGCTCGACCGAGCCGTCCATCACCAGGACGATCCGGCCCCGGCTCCGCCTGAGCCCCGCGTTCCGAGCCGCTCCCCAGCCCGTGCCGGTCTCGAGCGGCAGGATCTCGACGTCGTCGCCGTAGACGGCCGGATCCGTCTCGGTCACATCGGTAACGACGTATTGGACGCGGCGACCGCCCTCGTGGGCACGGAACCCCTCGAGCGCGCGGACGACGTCCTCGGGCCAGCCATCGACGACCCAGTGGACGCTCGCGTCCACGGTCGGCGGCTCGTCGAGCACGCTCGCGACGTCGTGCGCCCGGACGCGCGCCGGCGCGGCGGGGGCGATCGGCTCGAACGTCGGGCCTTGGGCCCCGTCGACCACCCGGAACCCCATCTCGGCGATCCGGTCCCGGAGCGCGTCGGCGCGCGAGAAGTCCTTCGCGGTCCTGGCCCGTTGGCGCTCGTCCGCGAGCGCACGGACCTCGTCGGGGACGTCGCTCATCCGCTGTGCCTCCGGACGAAGTCGAGCACGATCTCGTCGGCGCGATCCGCCTGCTCCGAGTGGTACACGTGGCCCGCACCGTCGAGGATCTGCAGCTCGGCGCCGGGGATCCGCGAGGCCAGCACGCGCGCGTTGCCGACGTCGATCAGCTGGTCCTCGGACCCGTGGAGCACCAGCACGGGCACCCGGAGCGTGGGCAGCCGATCGTAGGCGTCCCACGCCTGGACGGCCTCCCACTGCCGCCGCTGGCCCTCGGGGTGCTGCGGCTGCGAGCGGCCGACGCGCAGATCGTCCTCGACGTGCGCGGGGTGCGCCCGAGCGAACGCCGGAGCGTACAGCTGCAGCCACGGCCGCTCCTTCGGCGCCCTGCCGCGGGCCGGCACGAGGCGCGAGTGCCCGGCGTGCGTGCAGGCCAGGATCAGCGAGCGCACGCGCTCGGGGTGCGTGAGCCCGAGCTCCTGCGCGACGAACCCACCGAACGACTGCCCGTACAGGTGCGCACGCTCGATCCCGAGCTCGTCGAGGACGGCGAGGCAGTCGTCCACGAACGTGGCCATCGTCGCGGGGGCGTCGGGCGCCTCCGAGTTGCCGTTCCCACGATGGTCGTAGGCGACGACGAAGCACTCGGCCGCGAGGTGCGGGACGTTGCGGCGCCATCCCGGGATGTCGCCGCCCATCCCCTCGAGCAGGACGATCGGCTCGCGGCGCGGGTCGCCGTGCGCCTCGTGGTACAGGCGGGCGCCGTCGGGACGCTCGACGAACGGCACGGGATCCCGCGTCCGGGCTAGACCGGCTCCTTCGCGACCGAGCGCAGCCTGCCGGCGAGCGACTCGAGCGTCTTCAGGGCGATCGAGGGGTGCTCCATCAGCAGGCCCCGGAACACCCACCCGGTCAGGCCAACCAGCTTCACCGGGGTGAGCGAGGTGACCGTGGCCGTGCGCGGCCCGCCGTCGAGCAGCGCGACCTCGCCGAAGAAGTCCCCGGGCCCGAGCTTCGCCTTGCGCTTGCCGCCGATCGTGACCTCGCACTCGCCCTCGAGGATCACGAACAGGCCGATCCCGCGCTCGCCCTCGCGGGCGATCATGGTGCCCTGGCGGTGCGAGACCTCCTTGGCCGCCCGCCCGATCAGGGCGAGCTCGCGCCTGGAGCACTCGGAGAAGAGCGGGACGCCGCCGATCTTCGCGATGATCTCTGACTGCGTCGACACGGTCGGACCTCCTTCGCGGCAGCGGGCGGCCGCGGTCAACGGCTCTCGGGCACGCGCATCCTATCGCGGTGACGCTCGGCCCGCGCGACCTGGACCAGGGCACGGGCGGCGCCGCGTGAGAGGATGAGCGCCGTGAGGGACGTGAGCGAGGGTCGGCGCTTCCTGGCCATCGTCGTGCTGCTGCTGGTCGGCTTCGGGATGGTGGCGCTGGCCGACGCGCTCGACGAGTGGTGGCCGCTGTTCGTCACGCCGATCCCGTACGCGATCATCCCGTGGCTGATCGTCCGCCACGAACGCGAGGTCGGGGTCGGGGCCGCGGCCGAGCCGGACGCCGGAGCCTGAGGCCGCGCGGGCCCGGCTACGGGCCCTGCTGGACGAAGTGGGTCTCGTCCGGATCCGTGCCCTCGGGCCAGTACGTGTCGCCCGGGTATTCCCACGGCGAGCCGAAGCACGACATCTCGGGAGCCGGTCGCGCGTCCGTCCGCGGGTTCCGACCGAACGCGAAGGCGTGCTCGAAGTTGTGGGTGGCGGCGATCCGGTCGGTCAGGTACGGCAGACCCCAATTGTCCGAGATGAACTTCAGCGGCGCGCACAGGTCGGCCTGCTCGTGGTCGACCATCCCCTTCTTCGCGTACGGGCTGATCACCAGGTTCGGCACCCGGTAGCCGTATCCGATGTCGTCGATGACCGGCGGCGGGACGTGGTCGTAGAGGCCGCCCCACATGTCCCACGAGATGAAGATCGCGGTGTGCTCCCAGCCGTCGCTCCGCATCACCGCGTTCACGATGCTCGCCACCCAGTTCTGCGCGAAGCACGTGCTCTCGGGCGGGTGCCCCGAGAGCTCGAACCGCGGTGTCACCCACGTGACGGCGGGGAGCTTGCCGGCGTCGATGTCCTCCACGATCCGGTCGACCGGCCGGATGTGCTCGGGGCGCCACAGGTCCGTGTGGTACACGCCCGCGATCGCGTTGAGCGCGTTCCAGAAGTACCCGCTCTGCCCGGGGCTGGCGGAGTAGTACGCCCAGCTGACGCCGACCTCCTCCAGCTGCTCGGGGACCGAGCGGAAACTGAAGCACGTGTCGTGCTTCGTCAGGTTCCCGGTCTCGTCCTTGACCAGGACGAACACGTCCTCCCCCACGGCGTCGCAGCCCCAGCTCTTGAACTGCCTGCCGTCCTCCATCCGGCTCGTCTCGATGTTCTCGGGGTTGTCGAGCACCCCGCCCGAGGTCCCCGCCGCGAAGAACAGGTGGTTCGGGTAGGAGGGACCGCCGACCGAGCAGAAGTAGTTGTCCGACAGGACGTAGTCGCGCGCCCACTGCCAGTACACGGGGACGGTCGGCTCCTCGTACATCGTGTACGCCCACGGGTCGCCGAACTGCCCGATCCCGAACCCGTCGTAGGTGCCGTGGTTGACGCTGTTGAGGAACGCGGCCCGGTCGTGCGGCAGGTCGCCGGGGAGCCAGTGCGGCGACGGCTCGAGCGGTACCTCCCGCCCGAACTTCACGCCGGTCGTCGAGCCGTTCGCGCCCGGGAAGGTCGCGTAGATGTTGTCGAAGCTCCGGTTCTCGGGCATCACGTAGACGACGCGCTTGATCGGCCACCGCGTCTCGGTCGCCGAGACCGAGGCCGTGGGCGACCGCGGCGAGACCGAGGCCTTACGGCCGCCGCCGGTGCACGCGTAGAGCGTCGCCCCCGCCAGGGCGAGGCCGGATGTCTGCAGGAATCGACGGCGTGAGAAGAGCGGCGACAGGCCGTGGCCCGAGGCCTCGCGCTCGGACCCGGACCGTGGATCGTCGCCGGGGTGGTGCGGGCCGTACACGCCTCGACCCTACCAAGCCGGCGTCGCGCGGAGGGAACCGCCCGCGACGACCGGCGTCCTTTCGTTCCTTCCGCGCACCAACCTGTCGGGGCAGGGCTCCGTGGCCGGGCGGACCGATCCGCCCGCGCTGGGCACGAACCGTCTCGGAGAGCACTCGGTCCCCGCGAACGAGGGACCATGAGGCCTGCACAGGCGAGGGCGTACGCGGCACCGTGGAAGCATCGGGACGGCTGGAGGGATGGCGAGTGGAGGAGCTCAAGGAGGGGCAGCGGGTCCGCATGAAGACGTGCATCCCCGGTCTCGCATGGACCGGGAGGATCCTGCACCGCGAGGGGAAGAAGTACGCGGTGAAGACCGACAAGTCGCACTTCGGCACGGACGTGCATCTCGTCGAGCCGAAGGACGTGCGAGCGCTGGCGGAGCGGACCTGAGGTCTGCACGTCCACCTCGCAACATCGGCGGTAGCAGGCCGGTGAGGCCGGAGTCGAGGCGTCGATCACGGGGGAGGCCCTGCAGAGGTCGCAGAACATGGGATGGCGAGATCAGCTCGACGGAGATGCGCTCGCCTCGCTGCTCGAGCCCGAGTCGCCCGGCGTGCGTTACCTGGCGATGCGTGACCTGGAGGAGCGCGAGGGCCCACGGCTCCGCTCCGCTCGACGGGACGTGTACCGGGACGGACCCATCGCGACCGTCCTGTCGAACATGGACCCATCGGGCTACTGGGCCAAGCCGGGCCCCGGGTACCTCCCCAAGTACCGGTCGACCGTCTGGTCGATCATCCTGCTCGCGCAGCTGGGCGCGGCGATCCAGGACGACGAGCGTGTCGAGCGCCCGTGCGCCTACGTGCTCGACCAGGCGCTGACGGAGCACGGGCAGTTCACGACCTCCGGCGCGCCGTCGGGCACCGCCGACTGCCTGCAGGGCAACCTGTGCTGGGCCCTGGTCGAGCTCGGGTGCGACGATCCCCGGCTGGAGCCGGCGTTCGAGTGGATGGCGCGCACCGTGACCGGCGAGGGCATCGCCCCGGTGACCGACAGGAAGGCGCCGGTCCGCTACTACGCCGGGAAGTGCGGTCCGAACTTCGCGTGCGGCTCGAACAACAAGCTGCCGTGCGCGTGGGGAGCGGTCAAGGTCATGATGGCCTTCGGCATCTGGCCGCGGGAGCGACGGACGGCGCTGGTCGAGCGCGCGATCGCGCGAGGCGCGGAGTTCCTGCTCGAGCCGGACCCCGCGACGTCGGCCTATCCCACCGGGTTCAGGGACAAGCCGAGCGGGAACTGGTGGATGTTCGGCTTCCCGGTCTTCTACGTCACCGATCTGCTGCAGAACGTCGAGGCGCTCATCGCACTGAGCTACGGCGACGATCCACGGCTGCAGAACGCCCTCGCGATCATCCGCGACAAGCAGGACGAGCAGGGCCGATGGTCGTTGGACTACGACTACACGGGGAAGACGTGGGTGGACTTCGGACCGAAGAGACAGCCGAACAAGTGGGTCACGCTTCGAGCGCTCCGCGCACTGAAGGCGGCGGCGGGCTGATGTGGTCTGCCGTTTTGTCGGAGCGCGCCCGGGTCTCTCGGATCGCGAGCAGGTGGAGGGAGCCGTGATGAGGGTCGCCGTGGCGGTGATCGTGTCGGCGTCGATCCTCGTGGCATGCAGCAACGACCCCGCACCGCCGAGCGCCCCTCGAACGGGATGGGTAGATACGGCCTGTGACACCGTCGCGTGCGAACTCGCGTCTCTCGACGCCGGTCGGCCGGTGGCGGTAGATGACCCTGACCTGTTGGAGTACGAGGACGAGTTGAAAAGGGTGAGCCGCTGGTGCCGGGAGAGCGAGAGCCGGATCGCCGACTACGCGATCGCCGCGTTCCAGGCGCGGGCGGCCGCCGGGATACTCCTCGGGACGCTGTTGACGACCCTGAGGAACTTCCCGACCCGCCCCGGCCTACCACGCGAGAAGCGGGACTGTTCCGAGCGGTTCGGTCGCCTCGGGTGATCGTCGTCTTTCATGTCCTTCAGGCGCGTGTCGGAGGACGTGTGTGCTCACAGGCCTGAGGGCCCCGTACTAGGGGTCTCCTTCCTACTTGTGAGATAGGCATGTGAGCCACCCATACGTTCCTCTCGCGCGCCCGGGGGCGCGAGCACGAAGTCCTTTCCGCGAGGGACGTCGATCTGCTGGAGACGGTTCAAGGCGGCCAGGAAGGCGCGATCCCGTTTGCCCGCGAACGTCAGGGTGATGTCATCGTGAGGGACACCGGCCTCTGCGTTCCCCCAGGAGAACCCCAGGACATGATGGGCCGCCACGCGTTCGGGACGGATGTGCGTCGGGTGTTCGAGCCGAAGCATCGGGCGCCCGTCGTGTTGTCGCCCGAGGGACCACCCGGTGATCTCCTCGAACGGGATCGCGTCCACGTGCCAGTCGGAGCCGAGTTCCCAAGCGAATAGCAGGCGCTGGTCGGTGACCATGATGGCCCCCTGATGGGCCAGCTCGGTTTCATCTGGACGGCGGCGAGCATCCAATGCCGCCGCGCGCTCCGCCGATCGCCTGTGAGCGCGATCGGAGATGGGTCGCCGGCGCGCCACGTCTACCCCGCGGGGCGGTCGCTCGGATGCCGACAGGGTAGCGACGCCTCCGGCGCTTCCGTGGAACCGTCGTCGTCCCGGCGCGATCCGACGAGGTACCAGGTCTCGACATCGCCTTTGCCCTTGACCGGGATCGTTCCTCGTCGCCTGCAGACGAACTCATCCTTCAGCAGCTCGTACGTCGCGCGCGTGATCTGGATCTCGCCGCGCGTGCCCTGGGACTCCATCCGGCTCGCGACGTTCACGGCGTCGCCCCAGAGGTCGTAGAGGAACCGCTTGGACCCGATCACCCCGGCGACGACCGGTCCGGAGTTGATCCCGATCCTCAGCTCGAGACCCGACCGGCCGGCCACCGCCGAGGTGGCAACCACGTCCCGCATGTCCAGCGCCAGGAGCGCGGCCTTGCGCGCGTGGTCCGGGGACGGATCCGGGACGCCCGAGGACGCCATGTAGCAGTCGCCGATGGTCTTGACCTTCTCGAGACCGTGTCGCTCGACGAGCTCATCGAAGCGTGAGAAGAGCCGATCGAGGATCCCGACGACCTCGGTGGGAGGAAGGGCGTCGGAGAGCGGTGTGAAGTCCACGACGTCGGCGAACAGGATGGAGGCCTCGTCGAAGTGGTCGGCGATCGTCTGGCTCGCGGCCTTCAGCCGCTCGGCGATCGGGCGCGGCAGGATGTTCAGGAGGAGCCCCTCGGACTTCTCCTGTTCCGCTCGGAGCGCTGTGAGGGCCACGTCGCGTTGGTGGGCGAAGGTCGCGAGGAGCATGAAGGCGATGGAAGCCGTACCGACGATGTTCAGCGCCAGCATCGTGCTCGTGAACCCGACCGGGAGATCCGCGTCGGGGAACAGCACTTCGCCCGCGAGGCCCGTGAGCAGGAAAACGATGAGGAACGCAGCGAACCATCGGACGGCCTGACGCACCTCGAGGAAGACGAGGGCGCCGAGGGGAGCCAGGATGCCCCACAAGCCGACCCCGCCGGAAGGAAGGAAGCCGCCGACGAGCATCATCCCTGCCGTCGTCGTGAGGAGGATGTCCAGGAGCTGCACGTTCAGGAGGAGGTGGAAGTTCCTTGTGCGCGCGAAGACCACCAACGAGCCGAGCGAAACGGCGAAGTAGACGAACGGCAGGACGCCCACGGGCGAGCCGAAGCCGAGATAGAGGCTGCCCCACACGAGAGAAACGGGCAGGATCAGGACGGCGAGCAGGACGAGCAGCGCCTTCTTCTGGCGCGATTCCTCGTCGTCCCTTGGGTCCGCGCCGATCCGAGCGAGGGCCGCGGTGGCGCCGGCGATCCAACCCACCCGCGATCGGGGTCGGTCCGGCGTCGGGGCCGTGGCGTCCTCCGCCTGGGTCACGAGTGGCCGGATCCCAGTGCCAGCCGGGTCCTTGTGGCCGTGGGTGCCGGCCGGTGACGGGACCCTGTCGGTCGTTGCGTTCGGATATCCGGAAGGTTCACAGGGCGCATCTTCGTCGCTTCCCATGGCCACGACAAGCGACCGAGCGCATGATGCGCGGGCCTGGCTGCACGTTCGGTGCCCCGGTCGAGGGTTCATCGTCACGTGGATGAGCTCCCAGGAGCTGTACGCCCAGGTGGCACCATGCTCTACGCCAGGACTCCGACATCCGCAATCGGGCGGGCAAAGACCCGCTCAGGGAACCACCCCGCGGCTGGCGCGTGAAAGGCCGCACACGGACCGAGTAGGAACCGGTGACTATCGTCAGCGCATCAGGTGGTTTGAAAACACCTAGACCGAGTACCGGCTAGGCAGGTGACGGACCTGGCCGCCGATATGGGTCAGATACCTCAACCGCGTGGGCTGCCGCCTGATCCACCACGATAGGAAGATGATCGCTCCTCCGACCAGAAGGATCCCCGCGCGCCTGCTCATCCGGGTGCTCCGCTCTCATGTCGGTCTATCAGGCCGGCCGTGATCGATCCCGACGCGATCACCGTCGGGACTCCTCCCCCCGGGTTCGTCGATGAGCCAACCAGGTAGAGCCCATCGATGCTCTTCGACTTGTTGGCAGGCCTGAAGATCGTCGAATGGGCGAGGTCCTGCGCGATGCCGTGGAGACCACCCTGGCCGAGTCCGATCCGGCGTTCGAAATCGAGTGGAGTGGCGACGTCCGCCAGCATCACGTGCTCGGCCAAGCCGGGGACGGCGCCCCTTGAGAGGTAGCCGATCACGTCATCGATGAATCGTTGCTTGTGGGCATCCCAATCCACGCCCGCGTAGCCGCCGGTCATCAGAGCGTTCAGCACGTGCTTCCCCTCGGGGGCGAGAGAGGGATCCGTGAACGTTGGCCAATCGATCATGCCTGCTTGGCGACGCGGGATCGGTTGCCGTTTCCGGTCCAGCCACCAGGCGTTCACCTCGTCCAACGTCGGCTGCACGAACGTGTGGTGCGCATCGAGCGGCGGCGGCTGATCGAGGCCCAGGAAGACGACCGGCAGGGCGTTGTCATAGCGGTAGCTCCGCACGCCGCTCAGGACTCTCGACGGGAGGTGCTCCTCGCCGATCAACCCCAGGTAGAGCGTCTTCGCGTTGATGTTGGAAACGACGATCGCGCTGCGGATCTCCGTCCCATCCTCGAGCACGACACCGATCGCGCGCCGGCCCTCGATCAGGACCCTTCGCACCCGGGCGTGCAGATGTACGACCATGCCGTGCCGTTCTCCGACGCGCTGGAGGGCCTTCGGGATCTGGATCATCCCGCCGTGCGGGTAGTAGATCCCTCGCAGCTCCCCGTAGGGGAGGAACGCGTAGAGGCCCGGCAGGAGCTCGGGTGAGAGTCCCATCG
>DASTPT010000135.1:0-3832 GCA_035762085.1 Actinomycetota bacterium
CTTCGACCGGCTCGGCATCCCGAGCGGCCAGCTCGCGATCTACGTCGTGCTGTCGGCCCTGCTCGGCGTGGCCGCTGCGATCCTGCCGGCGCGCCGAGCGTCCAAGCTGGACATCCTCGAGTCGATCGCGTACGAGTAGGAGGGGCCGGACGCGACTTCCTGGCTCCCATCCGATGCGAGATCCGACGGTTCCTCGAAGACAGCGATCGTCGCTGACCCCGGCCGAGATGGGCGGCGCATGACGATGCTCGCACTGACGGTGCGGCCGATGGAGGCCGGTTCGGCCGAGTTGCGGAGGGTGCCTGAACCGGATGTCGCCGACGGCGCGATCCTCTGTGAGACGGTCGCGGTCGGCATCGACGGGACGGACGAGGAGATCGCCGACGGCTCGTACGGGGAGGCGCCCGCGGGGCGCGAGCATCTGATCCTCGGCCACGAGTCCCTCGGTCGCGTCCTCGAGGCGCCCCGTGGCAGTGGGTTCGCCACCGGCGATCTCGTCGTCGGGGTCGTCCGACGACCCGATCCCGTCCCGTGCGAGAGCTGTGCGGCGGGCGAGTGGGACATGTGCCGCAACGGCCTGTTCACGGAGCGGGGGATCAAGGGGCGGGACGGGTTCGTCTCCGAGCGGTTCCGTATCGAGCCCGAGTTCGGGATCCGTCCCGACGCCACCCTCGGAGCGCTCGCCGTGCTGACCGAGCCGACATCGGTTGTGGCGAAGGCGTGGGAACATGCGGAGCTCGTCGCGGGGCGAGCATCGTGGACGCCACGACGGGTGTTGGTGACCGGGGCGGGCCCCCTGGGCCTCCTCGCCGCGCTGCTCGGCGTGCGGCGGGGCTACGAGGTCCACGTCCTCGACGTGGTCGAGGGAGGGCGGAAGCCGGTGCTGGCGACGGATCTGGGGGCGACGTACCACTCCCGCGGGCTCGACCACGCCGGCGAGGGCTTCGACCTGATCATCGAGTGCACCGGCGTCGGTCCGCTCGCCTTCCACGCGGTGCGGCATCTCGCCGCGAACGGGGTGCTCTGTCTGACCGGCATCTCGGGCGCCGGGCGGGAGACGTCGTTGGCCGTCGACGACCTGAACCGGGACCTCGTGCTCGGGAACCGCGCCGTCGTCGGGTCGGTCAACGCCAACCGGCGACACTACGAGGCGGCGGTCCGCGCCCTGGCGGAGGCCGACCGTGGGTGGCTCGCGCGCATGATCACGCGGCGGGTGCCGCTAAAGGGTGCGCTCGACGCCTTGGATCGTCACGAGGATGACGTGAAGACCATCGTGGAGGTCGCGACGTGACGACCAACCCTCCGCCGCCACGGGAAGACATGCAGGCGCTGCACGGCTCCCCTCCTCCGACGGCGCCGACCGAGACCGGCCGACGACGTCCCACACCGCTCGACCCCTATCCCGAGGCGTCCCCTGAGACGTTCGGTGACGAGAAGGCGTACCCGCCGGAGCTCGGAACCGATGCGATCGCGATCCTCGAGGGGCGGACGTTCATGCTGTCGAACTCGCTCGGCGACATCCCGGCCGGCTCGATCGGCGGGCTGCTCCACGACGACACGCGGTTCCTCTCGTGCTGGCAGCTCACGATCGAGGGGCGACCGCTCTCGTTGCTCAAGTCGCGCGTCGTCGACTACTACTCGGCGGCGTTCTTCCTGACCAATCCCGACCTGCCGACGATCCGGGCGAACACCCTCTCCGTGCGTCGCTTCCGTTTCGTCGGGGGTGGCCTTCACGAGCAGGTGCTCGTCTACAACTCGTCGACGGAGCCGGTGCGCCTCCGGATGCGGCTTCAGACGGGAGCCGACTTCGCGGATCTGTTCGAGGTCAAGAGCGCGGTCAGGGACCGTGGCGCGAGCATCGATACGGAGCACGACGCCGACATCGGACTCCTCCATCATCACTACGAGAACTCCGGATTCCTCGCCGAGACGAACATCCGCGTCGTGCACAGCGGCATCCATGTCGACGCCCGACTGGCGGCGCTGATCGGAGCCCCGCGCCCCGATCGCGAGCACCCGCCGACGATCGATGGCAACGATCTCGTCTGGGACGTCGAGGTGGATCCACGCGCGACGTTCGGGGTCGTGCTCACGATCACGGTTCGTGTCAACGATACCGTGCTGGAACCGATGCACGTCGTGTTCGGCGATGAACAGGAACGCGCCGAGGGCGCGCTGACGAGATGGCTCGCCGAGGTGCCCCGCTTCCGGTGCGAGGACCCAGTGCTCACGAGCGTGTTCGACAAGTCCGTCGTGGATCTGGCCGCCCTCAGGATCGCCGGCGAGATCCGCGGAGAGCCGTACGTCCTCCCTGCCGCCGGTCTGCCCTGGTTCATGACGTTGTTCGGACGGGACACGCTCATCACATCGCTCCAGACGATCTGGGTCGGGCCCGAGCTGGCGCGTGGCGCCCTCCATCTCCTCGGCGCCCTCCAGGGGCAGCGCGTCGACGCCTTCCGCGACGAGGAGCCGGGCAAGATCCTGCACGAGATCCGGAGCGGCGAGCTGACCACCCTCGAAGAGAAGCCACACAGTCCCTACTACGGGACGGCCGACGCCACGCCGCTGTACCTGATCTTGATGTCGGAGCACTGGCGGTACACGGCCGACGACGGGTTCGTCCGCGCCCGCTGGCCGAACGTCCTGGCCGCGCTGGAGTGGATCGACCGGTACGGCGACCGGGACGCCGACGGGTACGTCGAGTACCAGACGCGATCGTCGCAAGGACTGGGGAACCAGTGCTGGAAGGACTCGTGGGACGGGATCCAGTTCCGCGACGGGAGGATCCCCTACCTCCCCATCGCCACGTGCGAGATCCAGGGCTACGTCTACGACGCGAAGCTGCGGGTCGCCGAGCTGGCCGAGCGCGCGATCGGGGACGACGAGCTCGCCGCGCGGCTTCGGACCGAGGCCGAGGCCCTGTTCGATCGATTCAACCGCGACTTCTGGAGCGACGCACGGGGCGGCTTCTACGTCGCGGGCCTCGATGGCGACAAGGAGCAGATCGACTCGATGACCTCCAACATGGGTCATCTCCTCTGGTCCGGCATCGTGCCCGGCGACCGTGCCGCGACGATCGCGGCCCAGCTGATGACCGACGACATGTTCTCCGGCTGGGGTGTCCGCACCATCTCGCGGGAAGACTCCGGGTTCAACCCGATCGGGTACCACGTCGGCACGATCTGGCCCCACGACAACGCCATCATCGCGATGGGTCTCGCGCGGTACGGCTTCCGCGACGCGGCCAACCGCATCGCGATGGCGCAGCTCGACGCGGCCGCCTTCAGCGAGTTCCGGCTCCCGGAGGCGTTCGCAGGGTTCGACCGGTCGATCGGCCGGTTCCCGGTCCCGTACCCGACGGCGTGCAGCCCGCAGGCGTGGGCGACGGGAGCACCGTTCGCGTTCATGAAGAGCATGCTCGGGCTCGATGTTCGCGGTGGCGAGGTGGTCGTGGACGCGTCCGTCCCGAACGAGATCGGGAAGATGAGGATCCACGGCATGCATGCACTCGGTACGCACTGGGACATCGAAGCGGAGCGGACGAGGGCGCGCGTCGCGCCGACCCACTAGTCACCGCCCTCCGGCGATCTCCTCAGCCGGCGCCAGGTGCGACGACCGGGATGCCTACGGCAGCCGCCGCCTTCGCCAGCTGACGTTCGAGGATCGGGGCGACCACGAACTGAAGGGCGTTCCCGACCGCTGGCGGCTCTATCGGGCAGTCGGCTGGATCTGCTTCGTGCTGAGCGGCAACCGGAAGCACCTAAGCCCGAACGACAGTGACGGTGCCGGCAGCGGGTGAGATGAGCGTCTCATGCCCATCCGCCCATCTGAC
>DASTPT010000136.1:0-3638 GCA_035762085.1 Actinomycetota bacterium
CGTCGAGGAGCTCGGGCGCGTCCGGAGCGAGCCACCGCACGAGCTCCGAACCGCGCTGGTGACGAACGCGACGCGCGCGTTTCCACGTCTCCGCTAGCGTTTTCCACCGCGGGGGCACTCGAACACCTGTTCACTTTCAAGTTTGCAGTGAGGGTTGAGGCTTTGATACGTTGGCCCGGCTTCGCGCTTGGAGGCTTCGGTACGGCCCCACCGCCGCTTCCCCCCGAAGCCTTCTTCCGACAGGAGGAAGGATGCGGGTTCGACCGAGCCGGGTCCGGAGGCTTCGGATCCGGAAGGCGATCGGGAACGTGGCGCTCGCCGGCGCAGTGCTCGTCGTCGGGGTCACATACCTGACGTTCGAGAAGCACGTCACCCTCGTGGTGGACGGGCGGCCGGAGGCCGTGCGGACCCTGAGCGCGAGCGTCGGGGATCTCCTCGACACGTCGGGGATCGTCCTCGACGAGAACGATGTGGTGGTGCCCCCGGAGGCGACTCCGCTCGCCGACGGGATGACCGTGGTGGTGGACTCGAACGGGTTCACCGTCCCGGCCGAGATGGCTCCGCAGGATGTGGGGGCCTGGGTGATGGAGGGGGCGGGCGGGCCGTCGGCGAAGCTGGCGATCCCGTCCACCGAGAACTGGTTCTCTGCGGGATCGTCGATCGGGACATCCCGGACGGTGGCAGCGACCGTCGTGGTTTTGGGGAAGGACCACGAGGTCGTCACGAACGCCGCGACCGTCCGGGAGCTCCTCTCGGCCATGGGGATCGAGCCCGACGGCGACGACCGCGTCCAGCCATCACCCAGGACCCCCCTTCGCGACGGTATCCGTGTCGCCTACTCGCGGGTCGACATCCGCGTTCGCAGCGTTCGGGTGCCGATCCCCGCCACGACCCACACCGTCTACTCGGACGAGCTCCCGCCCGGTGAGGCTCGGATCACGCGGGCCGGGCGCGATGGCGTGATGCTCGAGACGTTCAGGGTCCGGCTCGTCGATGGGAAGGTCGCCCGTCGCGTCGTGCTCGAGCGCCGCGTGCTGGTCCCGGCGGTGGCGCAGCGGCGCATCCTCGGCCGAGCCACGAGCACCAACGGGACCCAGGTGGGCGAGGCCAGCTACTACACCTTCGCGCCGGGCGACGGTCTCACGGCGGCGCACCCGTGGCTGCCGTTCGGTACGGTGGTCACGGTCAGGAACCTCGCCAACGGCAAGACCGTCACGGTGACCATCAACGATCGGGGTCCGTTCGGTGGGCGCATCATCGACCTCAGCGAAGAAGCCTTCGCCCGCATCGCACCCCTCAGCGCCGGCGTCTGCCAGGTCCGCCTCACCTGGTGACCCCGGGCTCGGCCTCGCGACCCTGAAGGGCCTGGCGCGGCGTCACGGAGTCCGACCGACGAAGGCGCTCGGTCAGCACTTCCTCGCGGACCCGAACCTCGCGCGGGCGATCGTCGCAGACGCCGGCGTCCGCGACGGCGACCGCGTGCTCGAGATCGGCGCCGGGTTCGGCTCCCTGACCGTCGCCCTGGCCGCCGTCGGCGCCCGGGTCCTCGCCGTGGAGTTCGACCGCACGCTCCTGTCCGCGCTCCGAGAGGTGGTCGCGCCCTGGCCGCGGGTCGAGGTCCTGGCGGCCGACGCGATGCGCCTGGACTGGGCGAGCACGGTCCGGGGCGACGGGTGGAAGATGTGCTCGAACCTTCCGTACAACGTCGCTGTCCCGCTCGTGGTCGGCATGCTGGAGGAGGTCCCGGGGATCCGCAGGTACCTGGTGATGGTCCAGCGCGAGGTCGGCGAGCGGCTCGTCGCGCCTCCCGGCGATCCCGCCTACGGGGCGGTGAGCGTGCGCGTCGCCTATCGGGCCGAGGGAGCGCTCGCGCGGCGCGTCCCGGCGTCGGTGTTCTGGCCCCGGCCGAACGTCGACTCGGTCCTCGTGCGTCTGGAGCGCCGTCTGCGTCCTCCCGTGGCCACGGATCCCGAGCGGCTGTTCCGGGTGGTGGACGAGGGCTTCGCGCAACGGCGCAAGACGATGCGGAACGCCCTGCGGCGCCTCGGGCTGTCCGCGTCCCGCGCGACCTCGGCTCTTCAGCGGTGCGGCCTCGAGCCGGACGTCCGCGCCGAGCGCCTGTCGATCCACGACTTCGCGCGGCTGACGGAGGCGATCGCGTGAGCGAGCGCGTCGTCCGTCGGGAGGCGCCCGCGAAGATCAACGTCTTCCTCCGGGTGCTCGGCCCCCGCGAGGACGGCTATCACGATCTCGAGAGCCTGGTCGTGCCGACCTCGCTCGCCGACGTCGTGACGGTTCACGAGGCCGCCGCCCTGCGCGTGGACGTGCGCGGCGCGCCGGCGCTCGCGGGCGAGGTCCCGGCCGGCGGGCTGAACCTCGCGCTCGTCGCTGCGCTCGCGCTCGGGGACGCGTGCCCCGACGCCGGCGGCGCCGAGATCGTGGTGGAGAAGCGGATCCCCGTCGCGGCCGGTCTCGGGGGCGGGAGTGCCGACGCCGCCGCGACGATCCTTGCGCTGAACGAGCTGTGGGGCTGCGACGTGGACGAGGGGACCCTCGCCGAGCTCGGCGAGCGGATCGGCTCCGATGTGCCGGCGATGCTCGCGGCCGGGCCCGTGCTGGTGTGCGGACGCGGCGAGATCGTCGCGCCGGCCGAGGTCGCCCCGCTCCATTGGGTCCTCGTGCACTTCGACTTCGGCGTGCGCTCGCCGGACGCGTACCGGTGGTGGGACGAGGCGCGATCGACCGGTCCCGATCCCGGCCCGCTGCTGGAGGCGGCGGCGGCCGGCGACGCGGAGGCGCTCGGCCCGCTGCTGTTCAACGACCTGGAGGCGTCGGTGTTCGCCCGGCACGCGGTCATCGGCGAGACGAAGGGGGCGCTGCTCGCGGCGGGAGCGCTCGGGGCCGTGATGAGCGGCAGCGGCTCCTCGGTCGTCGGCCTGGCCCGGGACGGGGTGCATGCGCGCGAGCTCGCCGATGCGTTCCCGGGCGCGCTCGCGATCTCGGCGCCGGTCGGCTGAGCGCGGGTCCGCAGACCTACGGTCGGAGGCCCCCCCGACGCGCGATAATCGGGTGCACTCCGGGGTGGTCTAACGGTAAGACGCGGGCCTTTGGAGCCCTCGATGGAGGTTCGACTCCTCCCCCCGGAACGCCCGCACGACGGTCTCGAGGAAGGACGCCGTGGTCGACGTCGTGTGCCCGAGGTGCGGGAGCCCCAACCCGCCCGGGTTCCGCTTCTGCGGCGCCTGCGGTGCGGCGCTCGGGCGGGCGTGTCCGGCGTGCGCGACGCCCGCCGCCGAGGGACTCCGCTTCTGCGGTGCCTGCGGGACGGCGCTCGACGACGCGACCGGCGCCACCGTCGACGTCGATCGCGAGGAGCGCAAAGTCGTGACGGCGCTGTTCGCCGATCTCACCGCCTCGACCGAGATGGCCTCGCGCCTGGACCCCGAGGACCTACGCGGCGTTCTTCGGCCGTTCTTCGACGCGATGGTGGAGGAGATCGCCCGCTACGGCGGTACCGTCGAGAAGTTCATCGGGGATGCCGTGATGGCCGTGTTCGGTATCCCCTTGATCCACGAGGATGATGCATTGCGAGCCGTGCGGGCCGCCGCCGATATGCGTGAAGCGGTGGCGCGGCTCAG
>DASTPT010000137.1:0-60849 GCA_035762085.1 Actinomycetota bacterium
GTGGTCGTTCACCCACACGAGCCCATGCTCCGAGCGCTCGGCGACGCGCAGCGCGCGAGCGACGTCGCGCGTCCAGATCGAGGAGCCGAGGCCGAACGGTGAGTCGTTCGCCTGGGCGACCGCGTCGTCCTCGTCCTCGAATGGGATCACGACCAGGAGGGGGCCGAAGATCTCTTCGCGCGCACAACGCATCTGGTTCCGGACACCGACGAGGATCGTCGGCTCGATGAAGAAGCCGGCGGCCAGCGCCGGGTCGTGGGGGATGCCGCCGCCGGTCGCGACCTTGGCCCCCTCCTCCTTACCGATGTCCACGTACTCCAGCACGCGCTGGCGGGCGCGAGCGGAGATCAGCGGCCCGAGCTGCGTCTTCGGGTCGAGCGGCGAGCCGATCCGGATCGTCTTCGCGATCGCGACGAGGCGCTCGACGAACTCGTCGTGGATCCGTCGGTGGACGAGCAGGCGGCTGCCGCAGATGCACGTCTGCCCGGCCGCGACGAACCCGCCGAACGCGACGCCCCTCGCGGCCTCCTCGACATCGACGTCGTCGAACACCATCACGGGCGTCTTGCCGCCGAGCTCGACCGTGATCTTCGCGAACCTCCCCGCGGCAGCCGCCGCGACCGAGCGACCGGCGGCGGTGCCGCCGGTGAACGTGACCTTGCCGATGCCCGGATGCTCGGCCACCCGGCGCCCCGCCTCGGCGCCGTACCCGGGCACGACGTTCAGCACGCCCGGCGGGATCCCGGCGTCCAGCGCGATCCGCCCGAGCATGAGGCTGGTGAGCGGCGTGAGCTCCGAGGGCTTCAGCAGCACGCCGTTGCCGGTCGCGAGCGCGGGCGCCAGGCTCTTCGATCCGATCATCATCGGGTGGTTGAACGAGCTGAGGATGCCGACGACGCCAATCGGGAACCGCGACGTGTACGTGTGGTACGGCCCGGGCATCTGGATCACGTCGGACCGGTCGGCCAGCAGCAGCGCCGCGTTGTAGCGGTACCACTCGGGGAGGCGCGAAAGCTGGGCGCGGGTCTCGGAGATCGGGCGGCCGTTGTTCACGGTCTCGACCCGGTACAGGTCCTCGATCCGGTCCTCGATCGCGTCGGCGAAGCGCTGGAGCGCCCGGGCGCGCTGCGCCACCGGCATCCGGCTCCAGGTTCCCTCGTCGAACTCCGACCGAGCCGCGGCGACGGCCCGGTCCACGTCCTCGGCCCCGGCGCAGGCGACCCGAGCGACCTCCCTCCCGGTCGAGGGGTCGACGACGCCGAAGGTCCCGCCGCTCGTGGCCTCGACCCAATCGCCGCCGATCAGGAGCCCGCGGGGGACCTCGACCGCCCCGAGGACCTCGTCCGCGGCCGATCCCGCCGTCCGTCGCTCCTCGATCACGACGCCGCGGCGAGGCCGTCCTCGGCGCGGGCCGCCGCCACCTCCTCCTGCATCGTCTCGAAGCGCCCCAGGATCTCGGCCTGCGCCGTCGCCACGTCCGTGTCCGAGGCGCGCCGCGGCCGCGGCAGGTCGATCGGGATGTCCGCGTACAGGCGCCCGCCCGGCGCGAGCACGACGATCCGGTCCGAGAGCTGCACGGCCTCCATCACGTCGTGCGTCACGAACAGCACCGTCTTCTGGGTCGCCACCCAGATCTCCTGCAGCTGCTCGCGGAGGCCGCGCGCCGTGATCGCGTCAAGGTGGCTGAACGGCTCGTCCATGAGGAGCAGGTCGGGCTCGACGCAGAAGGCACGGGCGATCCCGACGCGCTGCTGCATCCCGCCGGAGAGCTGCGCCGGGAACCTGTCGCCGGCATCCTCGAGGCCGACCATCGACAGGTACCGCATCGCCTGCTCGCGCGCGGCATCCCCCCGGTCGTCGAGGACGTACAGCATGTTCTGCAGCACCGTCCGCCACGGCAGGAGCCGAGGGTCCTGGAACACGTAGCCGAGGCGCGCCGGCCGGCCGTCCTCGGAGACCGTCACCGACCCGCTCGTCGGCGTGTCGATCCCCGAGACCACGTTCAGCAGCGTGCTCTTGCCGCACCCCGAGGGGCCGACGACCGAGACGAACACGTGCCCGTCGACCTCGAAGCTCAGGTCGTCGACGGCGACGGTCGGTTTCGATCGCCGCTCGATCGCGGGGAAGGTCTTGTTCAGATGCTCGACCCGAAGCGTCGCCACGGAGCTCGTCCCTCCCTCACGCGCCCGTCACGCCCACGTCGACCTCGACGGCCTCGCGCTCGATCTCGGAGGCCTGCGCGTCGCGCCAGCGGAACGCCCGGCGCTGCAGCCGGACCAGTATGAGCCGATCCAGCAGCACGATGAACAGGATGAAGATGATGACCCATGCGACGAAGCCCTTGTACCGGTTCGCGTCGTACCAGTACCGGCTCCGCCACCCGACGCCCTCGGACGCCGAGAACCACTCGGCCAGCAGCACCGCGTTCCAGCCGATGATCACCGCGAACCGCAGTCCGGCGAAGATGTAGCCGGTGATCGCCGGAACCTGCAGGTGCCGGAGCCGCCGGTACGCCGATACGGAGAACGCGTCCGACATCCGTCCCAGGTCGCGCGGGATCGCCTGCACGCCCTGGACGACGTTCACGGCCGCGAATGGGAACGCCGACAGGAACGTCGTGATCACGACCGCGTCGTCGCCGAGCCCCAGCCACATCTGCGTGAGGAACGCCCAGATGATCGCCGGCAGCGCGACGAGCACGAGCAGCGTGTCCTTCAGGAGCGCTTCGGCGAACCGGGAGGCACCGATCACCACGCCCACGACGACGCCGAGCGCCATCGAGATCGCGATCCCGAGCGCGAACCGCGGCAGCGTGGCCGCGAAGTGCTCGAGGAACTCGCCCCGCACGATGCCGCCGTGGCTCCCGGCGGTGACCTCGACCCACAGGAACCCGAACACCTCGGCCGGGCCCGGGAAGCGATCCTCGTAGAGGGCGACGAGCTGCCACAAGAGAAGGAGCAGCAGGTAGCTGGCGATCCGAGCGCCGACGTCCGACAGCACCGCCCGACGGAGCACGCCGACCGCGCCCACCGACGGCGTCGAGCGGTCGATGGCGACGCTCACCCCTGCTCCTCCAGGCGCCAGCGGAACAGGTACCGCTCCAGCCGGACCAGCACGAACCGCTCGATGAGGATCATGAAGACGATGAACAGCAGGACCCACGCCAGCGTGCCGGGGATCGAGAAGTCCTCGAACTCCTTGCGGATCATGAACCCGACGCCGCTCGAGGAGCCGAAGACCTCGGTGAGCTGCTCCACCTTCCACGCGAGCGCGAACGACAGGCGCACGCCGGCGAAGGCGAACGGGGTGACCGACGGCACGAGCACGTGCCGCACGACGGCGCTCCGTGGGCGTCCGAACGCGTCGCTCATCTGCACGAGCCGCCGGTCCACGGAATCCAGGCCCTCGGCGACGTTGATCGCGACGTACGGCATCGACACCAGCCCCACCGAGATCACCGGCCCGAGGATCGAGATGCCCACGATCACCAGCGCCATCACCGCGTACGTGATGCCGGGGATGCTGCCGGCGACCATCACCATGTCGTGGAAGAACGCACGCCAGTACCGGCTGGTGCCCATCAGGTACCCGACCGGGAACCCGATCAGCAGCGCGAGCCCGAACCCGTACCCCAGCCGGACGATCGTCGGGACGAAGTGACGGACGAACTCGCCCGAGCGGACGATCGTCCACATCTCCTGCCCGATCTCGAGCGGCGGGGGGAGCAGGTACTCGCCGAAGACGAACTCGGACAGCAGGGTCCAGATCAGCAGGAACCCGCCGACGCCGACGACGAACCCGACGACGCCTCGGACCCGCCGGCGGGCGCCGAGGGACAGGTGCGCGATGCCCCGGGGTGCGTGCTCGATCGTCCTCGAAGTCGCCACGCGCTCCTGCTCCTCGTCGCCCGCTCGGCGGCGGATCCGCTCCGGCCTACCCGGACGGCTCGACGACGTCGAACCGCGGCGCCTCCGCGGTGTCCGACAGCCCGGCCGCCTGCAGCATCGGGAAGATCTGCGACTCCGTCTCGACCCAGGCGTCGTCCATGTACACGGTCTCGACGAACCAGTCGTGGGCCGCGAGGTAGTCCTTCATGAACTGGATCTCCTCGGGCGACTCGACCGCGAAGTGCTGCGGGTAGCTCTCGATGATCATGTCCTGGTTCGCCTGCCACTCCTGGATGCCGCGCTCCCACAGCTCGAGGAAGAAGGCGACCTCGTCCGGGTGCGAGTCGTACCAGTCCGTCGGGGCCATGAAGATGTTGATCATCGGCCCCTCGTGGTCGGGCGCGCCGACGGCCTCCGCGTACAGGTCGGCCGCCGTCCTCCCGTCGTACAGGACGCGGACGTCGCCGTTCAACAGCGGGGGCACGTTGAAGTCGGGGAGCACCAGGGCCCCGTCGACCTCGTGGTTCGCGGCCAGCGCCCCGGTGTTCGTGAGGTCCGTGAGCACGAGCTCGAAGTCGCCTCCGCCCGTCCGGAACTCGAGGTCGTACATCTCCTTCGCGAGCGCGCCCCAGATGACCGTCGAGGACACGGCGTCCCACACCGCGATCTTCTTGCCCTGCAGGTCTTCGAGCGTCTGTGCGTCAGAGTCCGCCGGCACGACGAGCACGCTGCGGTCGATGTTGTACTTGCCGAAGACCGTCGCGGGGCGTCCCGTCTCCTCCTCGAGGAGCGGCACCTCGAACGACGCGATCGAGACGATGTCGGCGTGCCCACCCGCGTAGATGCCGAACTCGTCCCACGTCGACTGCTCGATGATCCGGATCCCGGACTCCCCCTCCATCTCCTCGCGGATCCCGGAGTCCTTCAGGTAGTCCCAGACCGGATCCGGCGCGAACGTGAACCGGATGACGTTTTCCTCCTCGGCGCTCGTGGTGTCTCCGCCACCGCCGTCCTCGTCGCCGCACGCCCCGGCCACCAGGGCGAACACCGCGAGCAGCGCCGCCACGCCACGCACCCCGAACCTCCGCCTCATCCGTCCCCCTTCCGCGGCCGGGCGTCCCGTTCCCGGCCTATCCGACATCGAGGCACTATGCATAATGTGCGATACACCCTAGGCACAGTCGAGGCGCGAGGTCAACCGAGGTGCGCCCCGGCGACGTCGACGACGGTCTTGAGGCCGGAGACCGAGCCCTCGGTCAGCGTCTCCCCCACCGCGCCGAGCGACACACGCCGTGCTACGAGCGGGTCGAGCCGGACGCTTCCAGACGCCACCGCGCCGAGCGCCACGGGGTAGTCCTCGGCCTGCGCCGCACGCGCCGCCACGATCTCGAGTTCCTTGTAGTACAGGTCGTAGAGGGGCAGGGGATCCGTCTGCTGCGCGATCGTCCCGTACGAGAGCACCCGCCCGCCCGAGCGCGCCACGTGCATCGCCAGCCCGAGCGTCCCGCTCGTCCCGGCGCTCTCGATCGCGACGTCGGCGCCGCCGCCAGTCGCGTCGCGGATCCGGTCCAGGGCGTCGGGGGTGCCGGCCGGCACGACGACGTCGGCGCCCAGCTCGCGCGCGAGCGCGAGCCGCTCCGGACTCCGGGTCGTGCCGACGACGGGGTTCGCGCCGCGGAGCTTCGCCATCTGGACGTGGAGCAGGCCGGTGACGCCCAGGCCGACGATCACGACGGCCTCGCCGGGGAAGATCCGCACGCGTCGCTGGCCGTGGATCACGGTCGTCAGGACCTGGATCACGGGGGCGACGTAGTCGGGGACGTCCTCGGGAAGGCGGTGGAGATTGTCGACCGGGGCGACCACGGTCTCCCGGAGGGCGCCGTCGCGGTCGCGGCCGAGCAGCCAGCCCTGCGCGCACAGGTTCGCCCGGCCCTCGCGGCAGCGCGCGCACCGCAGACACGCGACGTTCGGGTCGACGATCACGCGCGCGCCGGGCGGTGGCGCGCCGTCGGCCGAGGTCAGCACCTGCCCCACCATCTCGTGCCCGATGATCCGCGGGTACGCGACGGGGATCTTCCCGCGGAAGATGCTGAGGTCGGTGCCGCAGATCCCGACGGCCCGGATGCGCACCGCCGCGTCGCCGCTGCCGGGCCGTGGTTCGTCGACCTCGCGAACCTCGATCCGTCCGGGTTCGATGAGCACCGCGGCCTGCAGGGGACCCTCCCGTCGTCCGCTCCCGAGTTGCATATAGTACACAGATGGCCGGACGGGAGGGTGCGGGCGTGGGCCGGCGGACGGACCCCTCCCCGCGTGGCGGCGCCACGACGGTCGCGATCCTGGCCGTGATCCAGATGGTGATGGCGACCGTCCCGTTCGGGATCGGCGCGTTGGCCCCGATCCTGCGCGACCGCTACGACCTCACGCGCGGCGAGGTCGGGCTCGCCGTCACCGCCGTGTTCACCTCGATCGCCCTGCTGTCGATCCCGATGGGCCGGTTCGCCGACCGCGTCGGCGTCTCGCGCGCGCTCACGCTCTCGAGCCTGCTCGTGGGCTCGGCAGCGGCGGCGATGGGGCTGGCCGGCCGGTTCCAGATGCTCCTGGCGTTCCTCGTCGTCGTCGGGATCGGCTACGCGGCCGTGACGCCGGCAACGAACAAGGGCGTCCTCGTCGCCGTCTCGCCGTCGTCGCGCGGGCGCGCGATGGGCTTCAAGCAGATGGGCGTGACGGCGGGCGGTCTGGTCGCCGCCGCGATCCTGCCGAGCTCGATCCAGGGCATCGGTTGGGAGCCGACGATGTTCGCCCTCGGGGGAACCATCGGCCTCCTGGGGTGGGGTGGCGCGTTGGCGTACCGCCGTCGGATCGACGGGGCCGGACCGCCCCGCCGCGCCGAGACCTCGAGCCCGCCGGTCGCGGCGACGCGGCTCCTCGGCCTCGGCTGCATCATCGGGATCATGATCGGCGCGCAGCACGCGGTCGGGACGTACCTGTCGCTGTTCCTCGTGGACGAGCGCGGCATGGCCGCCACGACCGCCGCCGGCGCGCTCACGATCCTGCACGCGAGCGGCACCGGCGGCCGGCTGGCCTGGGGCTACGTGAGCGACCGGCTGCCCGGCGGGCGCTGGCGCACCGTCGCGGTGATCGGCGCCAGCTCCGTCGCGACGCTCACGATCCTCGCGCTCGTCGGGGACGCGCTCCCGCTCGCGCTCCTGATTGTCCTCATCGTGCTGCTCGGCCTCACCACCCAGGCGGGCAACGCGGTCTTCCAGACCGCCCTGGCCGAGGAGGACGAGGAGCACGCGGGCCGAGCGTCAGGCATCGGCATGAGCATCGGGTTCGCCGGCCCGATCGTCGTGCCGCCGGTCTTCGGCGCCGGTGTCGACGCGACCGACTCGTACGTCACACCGTTCCTGCTGACGGCCGTGGCGGTGGCCGGCGCGGCGGTGCTCGCGTTCCGGCACTCGCTGGCTCGGCCGACCGAGACGCTGGAGCCCTTCGAGGTCAGGGAGGCCGATGGATCTCTCGCTTGAGGGCCGCCGTGCCGTCGTGACCGGCGGCAGCCGTGGGATCGGTCGCGCGATCGCGCGCCGGCTGGCCGAGGAGGGGGTGCGGACCGCGATCTGCGCTCGGACCGCCGAGCCGCTCGGCGCCGCGGCGGCCGAGATCGTCGCGGCGACCGGCACCGAGGTCTTCCCGATCGTCGCCGACGTCCGCGACACCGCGTCCGTCGAGGCGTGCGTCACCGCCGCGGCCGAGCGCCTCGGCGGCATCGACGTCGTCGTGAACGCCGCCGCCCGGGTGAGCGGCGGGGGGATCCGCGAGGACGTCGAGGGCGTGACCGAGGAGACGATCGCCGGCGACTTCGACGAGAAGGTGATCGGCGCGCTCCGGGTGACGCGGGCGGCGCTCCCCCACCTGCGGCGCTCGGGGACGGGGCGGGTGATCAACATCGGCGGGCTGATGGCGCGGGTCGCCGGCAGCGTGACGGCCGGCGCGCGGAACGCCGCGGTGATCCACCTCACCAAGACGCTGGCGACGGCACTCGGTAGCGACGGCATCACGGTGAACGTGATCCACCCCTCGCTGACCGAGACCGAGGGGCTCGAGGACCGGCTCCGCGCCCGCGCCGAGCGCGAGGGCACCACCGCGGCCGAGCTCCGCGCACAGCTGGCGAGGAACAACGCCATCGGCCGGCTGGTCACCGCCGACGAGATCGCCGACGTCGTGGCGTTCCTGGCCTCGCCCCGCTCGGTGGCGATCAGCGGGGAGTCGATCTCGGTCGGCGGGGGCGCGGGAGCGGCCGTCCACTACTGAGTCGAGGAGAGAAGGAGGGCACATGGCCGAGGGCCTGGAGATCGAGCGCATCGACGCCACGCTCGTGGCGACCGTCGAGCGTGGCGAGCAGAACTCGTTCAGCGGCAAGATGATCGACGAGCTCGCCGATACCGTGATCGAGGCGGCGAGCGACCCGTCGTGTCGGTTCGTACGGCTCCGCGCGCGTGGCGACGTCTTCTGCCTGGCGCGCGACCGTGAAGGCACCTCCCCCGACGAGCTCCGGGCCGAGGCCGCCCGCATCGTGCGGATCAACGAGACGCTCCGCACGACCCCGCTGGTCGTCGTGGCCGAGGTGAACGGGGACGCGGCCGGGTTCGGGTGTGGCCTCGTCGGCGCCTCAGACGTCGCGGTGGCCTCGGACGCCGCACGGTTCTGGTTCCCCGAGATCCGCATGGGCCTGGCCCCGAGCGTCGTGATCAGCTGGGCGAGCAAGGTGCTGCCGCCGAAGCGTGCGTTCGACATGGTCGTGACCGGCGAGCCGATCGACGCCGCCACCGCGGCGGGCCTCGGCCTCATCACGGAGGCCGTCCCGGCCGACCGGCTCTCGGCGCGGGTGGACGAGCGGATCCAGGCGATGGCGGCCTTCCAGCCCGAGGGCGTGCGGGACATCAAGCGGTTCTTCGCGCGGGCCCGCACGCTCGACCCGGCGTCGGCCGCGAGCGCGTCCGTCGACGCGCTCGTGATGAGCTCGCTTCGGCTGCAGCGCTCGTGAGGGGAGGATCCGGATGACGACGGGTACGCCGGGCGTGGGCGACCGCGCGCCCGAGTTCGTCCTGCGACGGACGTTCGAGGAGTCGATCGGGCTGTCGGGGCTGCTCGACAGGGGGCCGGTGCTCCTCGCGTTCTACGTGTTCGACTTCGGGCCGGCCTGAACGAACGAGCTGTCCCAGTTGGGGCAACGGACAACCGAGATCGAGGGGATGGGCGCCTCGGTCGCGGCGGTCGCCGTGACCGCCACGTTCTCGCAGATGGCGTTCGCCGAGCACTTCCACATCTCCTTCCCGCTGCTGTCGGACTGGGGCGGCCGGACGGCGGCGGCGTACGGCGTGCGCTACGACGTGTGGAAGGGGCACGAGGGCCTCGCGAAGCGCTCGGTCTTCGTGATCGACCGCGATGGCCTCATCCAGTACCGCTGGGTGACGGACGACGCCCTCGTGCTGCCCGACCTCGACGAACCGATCGCGGTGCTCCGCACGCTCGTCTGAGCTCGGCGGCTCAGGGGCGACAGCCGACTGCCGGCGCTACATCGGGGTCATCAGCTGGAAGTAGTTGTCGTCGGGGTCGGCGAGCGTGGCGATCAGCATCTCAGGCCCCTCCGGCGGGCTGCCGGGGTCGTACGGCTCGCGCACGACGATCGCGCCGGCCGCCTTCAGGCGATCGAACTCGCCCCGAACGTCCGCCGTCTCGAGGTTCCAGATCACCCGGCCCGGGTGCGCGTTCTTGCCGGACACCTGGTCGTGCGCGCCGACGGTGAGCCACCCGTTCCCGAGCTCCCAGCTGGTGTAGCCCGAGTCCTCCATCACGGGCTTGCCGAACAGCCCCGTGTAGAACTCGGCCAGGCGCTCGCGGTCCTCGGTCCCGATCAGGATGCCGCTGAGGTTCATCCCGCCCTCCCTTCGGGTCGTCATGGTGGAGACTACGGGCATCGGTCGGAATCATCGGTCCGGCGCCCGATCGTCGAGGAGGGAGCTCGTGCCAACCGAGATCGACGCGTACCTCGAGAAGGTCCCTGCGGCGGAGCGGAACGTGCTCGAGAAGATGCGCGCCGCGATCCACGCCGCCGCGCCGGCCGTGACCGAGGGCATCAGCTACCAGGTCCCGACGTTCAAGTACAAGGGCCACCCGCTGGTGGGATTCGGCGTGACGAAGAAGCACCTGACCTTCTACCTGATGAGCACCGAGGTCACGGATGCCTTCGCCCAGGAGCTCGAGACCTACGACACCGGCAAGGGGTCGATCCGCTTCCAGCCGAGCAGGGCGCCCTCCGCGGGGCTGATCCGCAAGCTGGTGAGGGCGCGGATCGCCGAGGTCGACGCCGGCAGGTACTGAGCCACCGTTGTCGGCGGCGTGGCTATCCTTGACGGATGGCGCTCTACGAATACGTATGCCTCGCGTGCGAGCGGCGGTTCGAGGAGCGGCGTCCGATGACCGCCTCGGTGGACACCGCGCTCGCCTGCCCCTCGTGCGGCAGCGACCGCGTCCGCAGACAGTTCTCCTTCGCCGCGAGCACGAGCACGGCCGACGCGCGCGCTCCGTCGTCGGCCGGCGGGTGCGCATGCGGCGGCGCGTGCGCGTGCAGCGGGTGATCGCCGCGGGGTGAGGGCCGCGCGTCGCCTCCAGGTCCTCGGCGCATCGCTGGTCGTCCTCGCCGTGGCGTGCACACCGGGCGACCCCTCGATCACCGACTCCCCCGACGCCGCGCCGTCCGACACGCCGCCCGTCGCCTCCGGGGAGACGGCGAGTCCGAGCGAGTCGGCGCCGCAGCTGGACGAGGTCACGCTCGAAGCACCGTTCGACGCCTCGCTCCTCGTGGTCGGCCGGTACCCGAACGTCGAGTCCCGGTGCGTCGACGCCGAACAGCCACGCCTGCGCGCCCGCTACCCCGGCACGCTGCAGATCGAACGCTCGGACGAGGGCACGCTCGCGCTCACGGTCGCGCTCCCGTTCGACGACTACCTGAAGGGCATCGCCGAGGTGCCCGCCTCGTGGCCGATGGCCGCGCTCGAGGCCCAGGCGATCGCCGCCCGCTCGTACGCGCTCGCGACGACGGGCTGGGAGGGCACGGAGGGCGAGCCGCTGGCGGAGCCGATCTGCGCCACGACCGCCTGTCAGGTCTACCGGGGGATCCCGCTCGAACGCTCGCCGGACACGCGCCGGTGGTACCGGGCGGTCCGCCGGACCGACGGCGAGGTGATCGTCCACAACGGTCGGCCTGCGCAGACCGTGTACTTCTCGACCTCGAACGGGCAGACGTACGGGAACGAGGACGTGTTCGGCAGCGACCCGCTGCCCTACCTGCGCCCGGTGGTCGAGCGCGACGACGGCGCGTCCTCGCTCTCGCGTTGGACGACCGACCTGCGGTTCGAGGACCTCGCGCGGTTCCTCGCCGAGGCCGGCGAGTGGGCGGGTCACCGCCGGATCTCCGAGGTCCGCCTGGACGGCGGCACGGTCCGGGTCTCGGGCGAGGGACGGACGCGCGCGATGGACCTCGGCACGTTCCGCGACGGGGTGAACACCTACGCGCACTGCCTGATGCCCGGCCGGTACCCCGAGCACGGGATGCCGACGACGATCCCCTCGCGGTGGCTCTCGATGGAGAGCGGTCGACGCGTCGTGACCGTGAGGGGCCGCGGCTGGGGCCACGGCGCCGGGATGGTCCAGTGGGGGGTCTACGGCAAGGCCCGCAGAGGACTCTCGGCGGAACAGATCCTC
Organism: Actinomycetota bacterium; assembly: GCA_035762085.1. GTDB lineage: Bacteria > Actinomycetota > UBA4738 > UBA4738 > HRBIN12 > HRBIN12. The sequence goes on from DASTPT010000137.1 coordinate 11,652, forward strand.
GCCTTCTACTACGGCGGTTTCCGTCCCGAGCCCTTCCCCGAGCCCGGCCAGATCCGCGTCGAGGTCGCGAGCGGCCTCACGTCGGTCCGGGTCCGGCCCTCGGAGCCCGGCGCGCTGCTGAACGGCGAGCCGCTCCCCCGCGGGAGGGTCGCGATCAGCGGCGGCGAGACGATCACGGTCGAGCCGCCCGCCTGACGACGCCCGGACCCGTGGGGGCGTCCGGTACACGTTCGGGCGCATGATCGGTCCTTACGGATGGGCGGTCGTCGAGCCCGCCCGTGCGGAAGGACGACGATGATCGGGCAGAGGGTCCGTGAGCTGGGCGACCTGTACGAGCGGGAGGGCGCGCGCCTGTGGCGGGCGGTGTTCGCGTACAGCCAGAGCCGGACCATCACCGACGACGCCGTCGCCGAGGCGTTCGCACAGTGCATGCGCCGCGGCGACGACGTCCGCGATCCCCGAGCCTGGATATGGGCGACGGCGTTCCGCCTGGCCGCCGCGGGCCTCAAGGAGCGGGGCCGGTTCCTCCCGCTCACGGAGGACCACGCCGATCGACCCGACCCGGTGGAGGCCGTCCACCTCATGTCCGCCCTCCGCCGCCTTCCGAGGAACCAACGTGCGGTGCTCGTGCTCCGGTTCTACGCGGGTTACGGCACCGACGAGATCGCCCGCGTGCTGGGATCGAGCCGCGCCACGGTGCGTGTGCACCTGAGCCGGGGCCGCAGGCGGCTCCGGGACCTGCTGGAGGAGAGATGAGCACGAACATCGACCGGCGGTTCCGCGTCCTGGACGCACTCGAGGCCACCGACCTGCGTGAGGAGATCGAGCGCCGGGTTCGCGAACCGGCGCCTCCGCACGCCCCCCCGTCGCCGACCCCATGGAGACGGGGCGCCGCCGTCGCCGTCGCCGTCCTGGTCTTCGCGGCCGCGGCCTGGGTCGCGTGGGAGGCCTTCGATCGTGATCGGCCGCGTCCGACCGTCCCGGCGGACCCGTGGTCCTGGGCGCCGGAGGGATGGACCGAGCTGCCGCCGCCCCCCGACGTCCGCGACGGGGCCGCGATCGTGTGGACGGGCGAGGAGCTCGTCTATTGGGGAGGCGAACGGCGGGGCACGGACGAGATGACGGCGGACGGCTTCTCGTTCGACCCAAGGACCCGCGCGTGGTCTCCACTCCCACCCGCGCCGATCGCCGGTGGCGGACCGAACGTCACCCGTGACGAGCGCGGAGGGGCGAAGGCGGTCTGGACGGGCTCGGAGGTGCTCCTGTGGGATGTCCGGACGGCCGACGGGTCGCCCGCGGCGATGGCCCTCGACCCGACGACCGATCGGTGGCGCCGGCTCGAGGACCCCCCGCACCGGCCGGCGTGCTGCGGCGCGTGGGCATGGACCGGGACGGAGCTCGTCGTGTTCGGCGGCGGCGATCGAGACGCTCCGACGACCGTGCAGGGCAGCGCGCTGGACCCCTCCAGCGGCTCGTGGCGGGAGATCGCCGCCGCCCCGGCCGGGATGAACCTCGCGAACGCCGTCCGGACCGGGGACGAGGTCGTCGTCGTCGGCTCCGAGCTCAACGACCGGAACATCGCCGAGACCAGGACCGCGATCGCCCTCGCCTATCGACCCGAGACCGATACCTGGCGACGTCTCCCGGATCCCCCCCTGTCCCCACAGGCCTCCGAGGCGGTCGCGTTCGAAGGCCGCGTGCTCGCCTGGGACTATCTGGCCGACTCGGCGCGGTACCTCCCGGGCGAGGATCGGTGGCAGGGGCTCGGCCGCCTTCCACTGGACCACGGCGAGTGCTACGTCCACGGCGTCGCGATCGAAGACACGGTCTTCGCCTGGAACTGCGGGATCCCCGACGCCTGGTACCCGGGCGTCGGGTGGACCGACGTCGAGGGAGGACCGGCGGCTCGCCAGGCCGAGATCGACGAGACCTTCATCGGCTCGCAGGGTCGCGCAGTCGCGGCCGGGTCGGTCGCCGTCGTCGAGCAGGTGGACAACGTCCGCGACGGCCGGGACCTGACCATCGGCGCCTCCGACGCGCCGATGCACCTCTGGGTCTGGCGCCCGCTCGCGGCTCCACGGCCGCCGGCTCCCGATCGCGACGACGCCGAGTACGCGGTGACGAACTTCCTGCTCGCGTGGGACGGGTACGAGGTCTACCTCCCGACGCTGGCGACGCAGGACGTCATCGACCGATGCCGCGAGGGGTCGGGCGGGTGCGCTCGGCTCGGCGGCGGCGTCCTCGCCGACGACTGGAGGCTCGTGGACGTCCTCGGCGGCCAGGACCCGGGCTCATTCGAGGTCGCCGTGGACCTGATCCCGGGGGAGGGCCCCCACATCCGGCAGGTCTTCCTCGTCGGACCGGGCACCGCCGCCGACGGAGGCGACGCGGCTCTCGTCGTGCTCGACGCCCGGCCGGGATGACCTCCTACGAGCACCGCTGCACGCCGAGGGCTCCGGCTGTCGGCCGGCAGGTGGGTCGGCGATCGCCACGGGCCGTCGACCGCCATCGCCCGAGGCCGAGCCAGGCCGGATGCGTGCGGACCCGCATCGGCTTGTCGTACTCGTTCCCACGCCGCTCGCACGTGGCGGTTCCCTGCATCTCGAACACCTCCAGACCCTTCGAGGCACCCGGCGGGCGCCCCGGAACACCGGCGGGCTAGGATGCGCCCGTGAGCCAGACGGACGGCCCGATCGGGCCCGAGGACCCGCTGAAGGTCCCGCGGTTCGCCGGGCGCTCGACGTTCGCGCGTCTGCCGCGGCGGGACGAGGTCGAGCGCTGCGACGTCGCGGTCGCCGGGATCCCGTTCGACAGCGGTGTCACGTACCGCCCCGGGGCGAGGTTCGGGCCGCACGCGATCCGCAACGCGACGCGGCTCCTGCGCTCGTACCATCCGGGGCTCGACGTGCACCCGTTCGCCGAGCAACAGGTGGCCGACGCCGGCGACGTCGCGTGCAACCCGTTCGACCTGGCCGAGGCGATCTCGCAGATCGAGGCCGCGGCGGAGGACCTGCTCGGCGGCGCGGACGCGCTCCTCTCGCTCGGCGGCGACCACACGATCGCGCTGCCGCTGCTCCGGGTGATGCGCCGGCGGCACGGGCCGGTCGCGCTCCTGCACTTCGACGCGCACCTCGACACGTGGGACACGTACTTCGGCGCGGCGTACACCCACGGCACGCCGTTCCGCCGCGCGTGGGAGGAGGGTCTGCTGCTCGAGGAGCACGCGACACACGTCGGTATCCGGGGGCCGCTGTTCTCGCCCGACGACCTGGTCGACGACGCGCGGTTCGGCTTCGCGATCGTCACGGCGATGGACCTCGAGGAGCACGGTGTGCGCGCCGCAGCCGAGCACATCCGCGTGCGCCTCGGCGACGCGCCCGTATACGTCTCGGTCGACATCGACGTGCTCGACCCGGCGCACGCGCCCGGCACGGGCACGCCGGAGGCCGGCGGGCTCACCTCGCGCGAGCTGCTCGGGATCCTGCGCGAGCTCGCCGGCATGAACATCGTCGGCGCCGATATCGTCGAGGTCGCGCCGGCATACGACCACGCCGAGATGACGTGCATGGCGGCCTCCCACGTCGCGTACGAGCTGCTCGGCCTGTTCGCCCGTCGTCCCGCCGTCCCCGACTGAGCATGGGTCGGACGATCCGCGCCGCGGTGCTCGAGCGTCCCGGCACGCCGATCCGGATCGAGGAGCTCGAGCTCGTCGGCCCGGGTCCGGGCCAAGTACTCGTTCGGATCGCCGCGAGCGGCGTCTGCCACTCGGACCTGCACCAGGCCGACGGCGACTGGGGCGACCCCGGCCCGATGGTGCTCGGTCACGAGGGTGCGGGGTACGTCGAGGAGGTCGGCCCGGGCGTCGAGGGCCTCGGCGAGGGCGACCTCGTCGCGCTGAACTGGTACGCGGCGTGCGGTGCGTGCGCCTCGTGCCGAGCCGGCCGGCCGTGGACGTGCACCGGGACGCTCGCGCTCGACGACCGGCTGCCCGACGGCTCGCGGCCGCTCCGGCGGGTCGACGGCTCCGAGGTGGCGCCGATGCTCGCGCTCGGCACGTTCGCCGAGGCGGCCGTCGTCGACGCCGAGGCCGCGGTCCCGATGCCCAAGGGCACCACGCCCGAGGTCGCGGCGCTCATCGGCTGCGGCGTCACGACCGGGGTGATGTCCGTGCTCCGCGCCGCCGAGGTCCCCGAGGGCGCCTCGGTCGTCGTGATCGGCCTCGGTGGCGTCGGGCTCTCGGTCGTGATGGGCGCGGCGATCGCCGGGGCCTCGCCGATCGTCGCCGTGGACCGCGTCCCCGAGAAGCTCGAGCACGCGAAGCGGTTCGGAGCCACCCACGGCGTCCTCGCCGGCGACGACACCGCCGCCGCGATCCGTGAGGCGGCCGGCGGCGACCCCGACTTCGCCTTCGAGGCGATCGGCCGTATCGACACGATCGAGGTCGCGATCGACGTGGTCGGCAACGGCGGCACCGTGCTCGTCGTCGGCATCCCGCCGAGCGGGCACCGAGCGTCGTTCGATGTCGGCGCGCTGGTCGACCGCAGCGCGAGGATCGTCGGCTGCAACTACGGCTGGTCGATCCCCGCCGAGGACTTCCCCCGCCTCGCCCGCCTCGCGCTCGAGGGCCGTCTCCCGGTCGACCCCCTGATCGAGGAGCGCATCGGCCTCGAGGACGTCACTGAGGCACTCGAGGCCCTCCGCACCGGCCGAGGCCTCCGCCGTGTCGTCGTGCCCGGACGCCCGCCCGGCTAGCCGCACGCGCCGCGGGGACGGCGGCACTCGGCCGCCGTCCCCGCGTGAGCTGCGTCGTCTTCGCCTCTCGCCTCTGAGCTCAGACCGCCGCGCGATACCTCAGGGCAGGACGCATCCCTCCGGCGCGTCGGCGGGGATGAGCAGCGGTGCCGGCGCCTCCGGTGCCTCGAAGAAGGTCGCGACGAACACCGTCACATCGGTCTCGCTCGGGTTGTACGCCGAGTGGACGTGTCCATGACCGAGATCGACGAAGGCGTTGCCGGCCGTGTACTCGAGTTCCCCGCAGTCCTCCGCACCGACGTAGACCAGTGTCCCCTCGACCACGTTGACGATCACGGGACCGGCGTGGCTGTGCCAGGGGAACTGCGCCCCCGGCTGGACCGTGTACCGCGCCACGACCGTCCGAGACGGATCCCTGGTCCTCACGACGCCGATCCGGTCACGGTTCTCGTCCAGGAGCTTGATCCTCATGCGGACCTCGTCGGGGAACACCGCTCGATCCGTCAGGAACTCGACCCCGATGGGCGGTGGCGGTGACTGCGCCGCCGAGGGCAGCATGCCCCAGACCAACATCCCCGCGGCGAGCAGCGCCGCGACCGACCCGGCCACACGTTTGCGCATCGCTCGACCCCCTCCCTTCCGACCCCCTACGGGAGTCCCGAGGCGACAGACCGTAAGAGGGAGGAGCTCTTCCCGTCGATACGACGTTCGTCGTATCTTTGCGCGATGCGCAGCGCGGTCGAGCGGGCGTGGGCACTCGCGCAGGAGGCGGAGCGCGCGGCGTCCCCCGAGGACTTCGCCGAGCTGGTCGTCGACGGACTCTGGGATCTGATCCCGAGCGACGATGTCGTCTTCAACGATATCGACGAGGCGGCCCGCCGCCTCCTTCTGATCCGATCCAGATCGGTCCTTCCGGTCGCCGAGCTCGACGATGCCTACTGGGCGGAGAACTACGACGGACTGCCGTTCTGCATGGGGTTCGGCCCGGGCGAGTCGGGCGTCGCGCGGATGTCCGATGTGCTCGACCGCGGGGCGCTCGACCGATCGCCGGTGTACAACGACGTCCTGTGCCCGGGCGGATACCGGTACTCCATCGAGGTGGTGTTCGCGTCACCGGGGATGGTTCGGCGAGCGGTCATCCTCGGGCGCGCCGACCGAGACTTCCGCGACGCGGAGCGTGGTCTGCTCGGTCTGCTGGCTCCCCATCTGGATCCGGCGTACCGGAGGGCCCGGCTGAGGTCGCTGCTGACGCCACGCGAGCGGGACGTGTTGGCGCACGTCCTCGATGGGCTGACGAACCGCGAGATCGCCCAACGCCTGGCGATCTCGCCCGGCACGGTTCGCGTCCACCTCGAGCATGCGTATCCGAAGCTCGGGGTGGGATCGCGGACGGCGGCCGTGTCGCTCTTCCGCTGACGTCGCGGGCCGGGTCAGCCCGGCACTCTCCATCGTCGCGTCGTCGACGGCTATCCTTCGGGCGCATGAGTACCGAGGGACGACGTGGGGTGTCGGCGAGGGCAGCGTCTTTCACCGAATCGGTGATCCGCGAGATGACGCGGCTGGCGATGGAGCACGACGCGATCAACCTGGCGCAGGGGTTCCCCGACTTCGCCGCGCCGGAGGAGATCAAGCGCGCCGCCCAGGACGCCGTGGCGGCCGACCTGAACCAGTACCCCATCACGTGGGGCGAGCCGGAGCTGCGCCAGGCGATCGCCGCGAAGTACGAGCGGACGTACGGGATGGACGTCGATCCCGACCGGAACCTGTGCGTCACGTGTGGCTCGACCGAGGCGATGATCTCGTCGATCCTCGGCATCCTCGACCCGGGCGACGAGATGATCCTGTTCGAGCCCTTCTACGAGAACTACGGCCCGGACGCGATCCTCGCCGGCGCGGCCCCTCGGTTCGTCCCGCTCCGCGAGCCGGACTGGACGATCGACGAGACCGAGCTCCGCGCCGCGTTCAACGACCGCACGCGCGGCATCGTGATCAACACGCCGAACAACCCGACCGGCAAGGTGTTCTCACGGGAGGAGCTGACGTTCATCGCCGAGCTCTGCCAGCGGCACGACGTCGTCGCCTTCACCGACGAGATCTACGAGCACATCACGTACGACGGCGCCGTCCACGTGCCGCTCGCGACGATCGCCGGCATGGAGGATCGAACCGTCACGATCAGCGCGCTCTCGAAGACGTACGCGGTCACCGGCTGGCGCGTCGGCTGGGCGATCGCGCCCGAGACGCTCACGAACGGCATCCGCACGGTGCACGACTTCCTGACCGTCGGCGCGCCGACGCCGCTCCAGCATGCAGGCGCCTCGGCGCTCTCGCTGCCGGACACCTACTACGAGCAGATCGCCAAGGACTACGAAGAGCGCCGGGCGCTCATGCTCCGCATCCTCGCTGAGGCCGGGTTCGAGGCCTCCGCCCCGAAGGGGGCCTACTACGTGATGGCGGACGTGTCGCACCTGGGCCTCGGCGACGACGTGCGGACGGCCGAGCACCTCGTCGAGCACGTGGGGGTCGCGGCCGTACCCGGCTCGTCCTTCTACTCGGAGCCGGAGCTCGGCCACACGCGCGTGCGCTTCGCGTTCTGCAAGCGCCTCGAGACCCTCGAGGAGGCCGGTCGCCGACTCCGGCGACTCCGCCGCGCCGACTAACGCTCGCGCTCGAGGATGGCCGGGTCGGCCCCGAGGAACTTCAGCAGGTTCCCGAACAGCGCGAACAGCGAGAACGTGGTGGTTGCGATCAGGATGAACACCACGGCAACCGCGGCGATCGTCGGCGTGAACCCGTATCGCAGGTCGTTCACGATCTTGATCGGCAGCGTCACGACCGAGAAGCGGGACACCATGAACGCGATGATGTACTCGTTCAGCGACAGGACGAACGCGGCGGCGTAGCCGGTGATCATCGACGGCACGAGGAGGGGCAGGGTGATCGTGCGGAACGTCGTCCGCGGGTTCGCACCGAGCGTCTGCGCCGCCTCGGGCAGCGAGCGATCCATCGTCTCCATCGCCAGACTCACCGTGATCAGCGGCAGGGTCGAGAAGAAGATCGCGTGCGAGATGATGACGTTCTCGATCCGCCCCGAGTGGCCGAGCGAGTTCCAGAACACGAGCGCCCCGAGCGCGCTGATCACCGGCGGCAGCATGAACGGCAGGATCCCGAGCGAATAGAGGATCGGCGCCAACCGGACGTCGTACGCCCGCAGGACGTAGGCCATCGGCGTCGCGATCGCCACGGCCAGCGCCGCGCTCGTCACGGCGATGATCAGACTCGTGACGATCGCCTCGCGCCACCCGGTGTCGTTCCAGAGCTCCGCGAACCAGTGCAGGGAGAAGCCCTGCGGCGGGAAGTCCATGTACCGGTTCTCGTTGATCGAGACCACGGCCACGACGACGAGCGGCGCCAGGATGAACAGGACCACCAGCGCCGTGAGGATCCACTTCAGCCAGCGCATCGCGTCACCGTCGCGTCCGGGTCTCGACCCACGTGACCGCCCCGACGACCACGAGCGACAGGCCGGTCAGGAACAGCGCCATCGCCGCGGCGAACGGCACGTTCGCGTTGAACGTCGCCTGGTCCGAGATGAACACCGAGAGCGTCCAGTGCTCTGGTCGGCCGAGGAACGTGGGGATCAGGTAGCTGCCGAGCGTGAACACGAACGCGAGCAGGAACCCCGCCACGATGATCGGCCGGCCGATCGGCACGACGACGGTCCAGAACGTGCGCGACGGTGAGGCGCCCATCGTCTGGGCGGCCTCGGTCAGCTCTGGGTCCAGACGCGAGAGCTGCGGATACAACGTGAGGATGCAGAACGGGAACGCGATGTAGCACAGCCCGAGCAGCACGGCGACGAACCCCGGTTGGTACGCGGCCGCCTCGTCCATCACGCCGAACCACACGAGGATGTTCGAGATCCCGGCCGCCCGTCCCAGCAGCACGCTCCACGCGAACCCGACGATGACCTCGGACAGCGCGAGCGCCGACATGATCAGCACGAGCAGCGTGACGTGCGGCCGCCGCCGCATCCGCGTGAGGAAGAACGTGAACGGGAACGCGACGACGATGCACACGGCGCCGGCCAACAGGCAGATGCCGATCGAGAACAGCGTGCGCTCGATGAACACCGGCTGCAGCAGACGTTCCCAGCTGGCGAGCTCGAACGCCGGCTCGTAGAACCCGCCCTCGATGCGGTGATAGAAGGACGTCGCGAGCATGACGCCGAACGGCAACAGGAAGAAGATGCCGAGCATCGCGAGCGGGAAGCCGAGGACGGCCTTCGTTCCGGCGGTGGGGCGGCGGAGCTCGCTCATCCCCCGACCACGACGCAGGCCTCGCGCGGGAACGACACGCTGACGGGCTGGCCCTGCACGACGGTCACGCGCTCGCGCGGCGAGCCGGCGACGACCACGTGCTCGTCCAGGCCGCAGTCCACGTAGCACTCGAACAGCTCGCCCAGGTCGCGCACGAACACCACGCGGCCGGGCAGCGCGTTCGTCTCGGGCGTCGAGGTCGTCTGCAGGTGCGCGTCCTCCGGCCGGACCGAGATCGCGACGGGCCCGGCCTCGAGCGCACGGTCGACCTCGAAGGGCCGGCCGGCGATCCGCGCGACCCCGTCCGAGACCTCCCCGCGCAGGATGTTCGTCCGGCCGATGAAGCTCGCGACGAAGGGGCTCTCGGGGCGGCGGTAGACCTCGAGCGGCTCACCGACCTGCTCGACACGGCCCTGGTTCATCACCACGACCAGGTCCGACATCGTCATGGCCTCGCGCTGGTCGTGCGTGACCATGATCGTCGTGATGCCCAGCTTCTGCTGCAGCAGCCGGAGCTCGACCTGCAGCTGCTCGCGCAGGTTCGCGTCCAGCGCCGAGAGCGGCTCGTCCAGCAGGAACAGCCCGGGCTCGAGCGCGAGCGCCCGCGCCGTCGCCACCCGCTGCCGCTGGCCGCCCGAGAGCTGCGAGATCCGCCGGTCCCCGAGCCCATGCAGGCTCACCAGGTCGAGCAGCTCGGTCACGCGAGCGTCGATCTCGCTCTTCGGGACGCCGCGGATCCGCATCCCGTACCCGATGTTCCCGGCGACCGACAGGTGCGGGAACAGCGCGAGCGTCTGGAACACCATTCCGATGTCCCGAAGATGCGGCGGGCGGTCGGTGACGTCCTCGCCGTCCAGGTAGACGCGGCCCTCGGTCGGGCGCTCGAGCCCCGCGATCATCCGGAGCATCGTCGTCTTGCCGCAGCCCGACGGACCGAGGAACGAGATCAGCTGCCCCGGCGGCAGATCCAGATGGACGCCGTCGACCGCGACGACGTCGCCGAACCGTTTGACGAGGCCCTCGAGCCTCAGACCCCCACGAGCCTGCACGACGCGCTCGTCAGGACAGGATCATCTCGGTCCACTGCTGGTCGATCCAGTCCTCCCACTCGTCGTACATCTCGTACTTGGGCCGGAGGGCCGCATCCGGGCCGGGACCGCCGACTGCCTCGTACTCCTCGGCCGACAGGTCCATCGTCTCCTGCTTGGCGGTCGGCGTGGTGCCGAGCGTCCGCGCGAGCTCGGCCTGGATATCGGGCCGGCACATGTAGTCGATGAACGCCTGGCACGCGGCGACGTTCTCGACGGTCTTCGAGATCGCCCAGAACCCCGAGTCCAGGATCGCCCCCTCGGTCGGGAACACGCTGCGCAGCGGCTCGCCCTGCGAGGCCGCGTATGTGGTGATGTCGTGGTAGAACTGCCCGATCGAGACCTCGCCGGTGTTGAAGGCCTGCTGCGCCTGCGCTTCGTCCCGGTACCAGAGCTTGACGTTCGGCTTGAGCTCCTGGAGCTTCGTCAGCACCTCGACGACGCCGTCCTGTGTCTCGAGGATGTCGTAGCCGCCGAAGAAGCAGGCCGCCGTCGTCTCGATCAGGTACGAGTTCGCAGCGTTCTTCAGCAGCGCCAGCTCGTTCTCCCACTGCGTGTCCCAGAACGTGGTCCACGAGTCGGGGCTCTCGGCCACGCGGTCGGTGTTCGAGACGAGCGTGATGTACCAGGACACGCCGCCCACCCCGGCGACCAGACCCGAGGCATCGGTGCGGATGTAGCCCTCGGCGAGGTTCGTCGCCTGTGGGATCGCGGCCTGGTCGAAGGTCACCAAGATGTCGCCCTTGATCGCGCGCTGGATCCCGACGCCCGAGAGCATCGAGACGTCGGACGGCGGCGGCGCGCCCGAATCGATCGCCTGCTGGAGCTGCACGACCCACGCCTCGGAGGTGGGCTCGGCGATCGACTCGACCTCGACGCCGGTCTCCTCGGTGAAGGCGGGATACATCTTCGCGAAGTTCTCCTCGAAGAAGCCCCCGTACGTGGAGACCTTGATCCTCGCCCCCTCGATGCTCTGCGGTGACGGCGAGGCGCCGGTCTGACCCGTCGGGCCACCCCCGCCCTCGGCAGGCGGCTCCGAGCCGCACGCGGCCAACAGTCCCCCCAGTGAGAGCGTCCCGGCGACCAGTCCTCCGCGGCGGAGCAGCTCGCGCCTGCTGATGACCTCGTCGACGTTCAACGCTGTGTCCCCCTCTCGCACCCGGACGTGTTCGCGTAGGGTACGCTCGCGCCCCCGGACGGGCAAGGCAGCGAGATCGGGGGCTGCAGATGCCGCGAGCTCTGTTGATCGCGTTCCTCATCGCCCACGGACTGGTTCATGTGGCGATCTGGGCGCCCAGGTTCGATCCCGAGAAGTCGCCGTTCGACCCGTCGCACTCATGGCTGCTGGGCGACCGGCGGACGTTCGCCCAGGTGCTGGCGTTCGCGACCGCGGCGATCCTGGTCCTGGCCGGCATCGGGCTCTGGGTCGACACGGGGTGGTGGCGGCCGGTCGGGGTCGTGGGGCTCGGGATCTCGACGCTGCTGCTGCTCGTCTACTTCAACCCCTGGTACCTCTTCATCCTGGCGGTGAACGTCGCGCTGATCGTGGGGATCTGGTGGCTCGACTGGCCGTGACGGCCAAGGCAGGCTAGCGGTCCGACAGGCCGACCGTGGCGCTCTCCAGGATCTGGTCGAAGGACGGGCACCACTCGGTCGCGGTCGGACCGGGCGCCTGGCCGCAGTACGGGCACCGCCGCAGGAGCTCGGCCGGCGTGGGCTCGCGTATGTCGGGATGGCGATCGCCACGCCATCCGCTGAGCGGAACGCACACGGTCCCCGTTCGCGCCCGTCGAGGTCGCCGGACCCGGAGCATGATTGGGGTATCGGTCGAACATCGGCCCGCGGTAAGCACCGAGCGCTGAGGATCGACGCGCGGGTACCATTCCCCGGATGACCGACGTCTACGACCGGATCCCGAAGGTCGAGCTGCACTGCCACCTCGAGGGGACGATCGCGCCGGCCACCGTCGCTGAGCTCGCGGCGAAGAACGGTCGGGACCTGCCCGTCCCGCGCATCGAGGACCTCTACGACTACGACTCGCTGAACGGCTTCCTGCAGGTCTTCTGGTTCGTGCAGGCGCTGCTCGAGGATCGCAAGGACTGGGAGCGCGCCGCCTACGAGTCCGTCGCGCACGCCGCCCCCTACGGGCTCCGATACGGCGAGATCTTCTTCACACCCGCGCGGCACCTCGACGCCGGACAGGACCTGGAGGGCATCGTCGATGGGATCACCCGCGGGTTCGAGGCCGCCGAGGCCGAGACCGGCGTCCGGTGCATGGCGATCTGCGACCTGGACCGGGCCTACGGCGGCGCCGCGGGGCTCGAGCTGGTCGAGCAGCTCGTCGAGCTCCGCCGTGCCGGGCGCGCCGACCGCGTGATCGGGGTCGGGCTGGACTCGACCGAGCTCGGCGTCGACCCGCGGGAGTACGCGCCGGCGTACGAGCTGGCGCGCTCGGCCGGGCTGCGCTGCACCGCGCACGCCGGCGAGGACACGGGGCCGGACAACATCGCGACCGCGCTGGAGGCGCTCGACGCCGAGCGGATCGACCACGGCCTGTCGATCCTCCAGGACCCCGACCTCACGGCGCGGGTCGCCGAGGCCCGTATCCCGCTGGACGTCTGCCCCAACAGCAACGTGCTGATCGCGAACAAGGTCCCCACGCTTGCCGAGCACCCCTACATGCGGATGCGCGAGGCGGGCCTGCTCGCCACGCTGAACACCGACGACCCGGCGATGACCGACCTGGACCTCGGCAAGGAGTACCGCTCGGTCGCCCACGCGTTCGGTCTGTCGTTCGACGACGTCGCAGCGATCGCGCTCGACGGGGTCGAGGCGACGTGGCTCGACGAGGGCGAGAAGCGCCGCCGGCGCGCCGAGTTCGAGCGCGACATCGAGGCCCTCCGCCCCGACGCCGAGGTCCTGCCGGCGGACGGATAACCTCGACCACCGTCACACGGACGTCGCCACCTCGGCGCGATGGTGCTCTCGGACGTCGGCGGAGGCCACCATGGTCGTCGGGCCGAGGAGTCGGTCGCCGTCTCGGAGCTCCTGGCGGACCTGCGCGAGCTCGCGACGCGTGAAGTCGCATCGCGGTGGAACCGGCTCGATGCCGTAGAGGCGCGCCGCGTTCAGCCCGAGGATCTTCGCCTTGCGCTCCTTCGTGAGCTCTGGGTACCCGTAGCGCTCCTGGAGCTCCTGCGAGATCCGGAACGCCCGGAACGCCTGGATCTGCGGCTGGGGCGACCCGTAGAAGAGGCAGTCGGTCCCCCACACGACGTTGTCCTCGCCGACGTGCTTCAGCAGCTTGCCGAGCACGTGGGCGGCCTGCGCCGGCGACCGCATCAGGTTCCACCACGTCGAGCCGAGCTCCGCATATACGTTCTCGTTCGGGCCGATGCCGGCGCGCTCGAGCGAGGCGATGAGCCGGTTCACGCCGATCCCCGAGGTCGCGGGCCGATACGGGCCCTCGAGGATCCCCGACTCGTAGCCCGAGTGGTAGACGACGATGTTCACGTCCGGGTACATCCGGGCGGCCGGCCCGACGTCACCGGGCGAGGAGTACCGGCTGCCGCCGCTGAAGCCCTTGTGGACGCAGATCGTCCGGATCCCGAGCTCCACGCTCTTGCGGATGAACGGCTCGCCGACCCGGGGGAGGCCGCGCTCGTGGTCGTCGAGCCACCAGGCGCCGCCCCCGGGCTCGAAGAAGTCCGGGAAGTGCGTGAAGGTCTTCCACGCCCGGATCGGGTACCTGCGGGCGGTGTCCTCCATCCCGTCGAGCACCGAACGGAGCCGGCCGACGTTCGGGAGCACTTGGCCGTGGAGCAGGACCCGCTCGTCCTGGCAGAGGCCCTCGACGATGCGACGGGTCTCGGCCATGATCCGCGGCGATAGCGGTGAGCCCTGCGGGTAGATCGGCAGCGCCGAGAGGACGACCACGTTCGTGTCGCTGCGGATGAAGAACGCCTCGAGGAAGTGCTCGATCGAGAAGCACACACGAGGATCGTCCTCGCCGCAGTACCGCTGTGGGAAGGCGGCCCAGAAGCCCTCGCCGTGGAAGACCGGGTTCAGGTCGTATTCCAGCAGGTGGCCCTGGACGTCCATGATGAACTCCTCGCCGCCGACCGCCTCCTCGGCCGCGTCGGGCTCGACGGGCGCCTCGGGCGGGATCTCGTAGCCGCCGCCGGGCTCCGATGGCGTGGACCGTGGGCGGGCGCGATGGGCCTCGCGCGTGCACGCGTCGAGCGCGAGCAGCGTGATCGAGACGGCGCACAGCGACCGTAGGAACCGGCGGCGCGACATGCCGACCCGGTCGGCCGCCGCCAGGCACTCGGCGCGGGCGCGGCGAACGGCCTCGCGAACGACGGGGGGGAGTCGCCGCGGATCGTACTCCCCGTTCGAGCAGGGCCCGAACTCGATCGGCAACCGGTCTTCGGACACAGCCTCCCCAGCGCGGGTCGGACGCCCGGTTGCAGAGAACGACTCCCGGCGGGATCGACCGGTTCCCGCTCTCGTCCACCCGGGGCGACCGCGAGGCGTTCGCCGATCCGAGTGGATGATGGTGGACGACGAACGGAGCGAGCGCACGGGGAGCGAGAGCATGGCGTGGACGACGGCCGACATCCCCGACCTGCGCGGCCGCGTGGCGGTCGTGACCGGCGCGAGCGGCGGCCTCGGCCTGGAGACGACCCGCGAGCTCGCGCGCAAGGGCGCGCACGTCGTGCTGGCCGCCCGCGACGCCGCGAAGGCGGAGCGCGCCCGGGCAGAGATCCTCGCGGACGTCCCGGGCGCGTCGCTCGGACGCCAGGAGCTCGACGTCGCCTCGCTCGACTCGATCCACGCGGGAGCGGAACGGATCCTGGCGGCGCATCGGACGATCGACATCCTGGTCAACAACGCCGGAGTCATGGGCCTGCCCGAGCGGCGGACGGTCGACGGCTTCGAGCTCCAGCTCGGGACGAACCACCTGGGGCATTTCGCGCTCACGGCGCTGCTGTTGCCGGCGCTCCTGCGCGGCGAGCGCGCTCGCGTCGTCTCGGTGACGAGCACCGGTCGCCACGTCGGTCGTGCGATCGACCCGACGAACCCGCACCTGCGCGGCCGATACGACCCCTGGCGCGCGTACGGCCAGTCGAAGCTGGCGAACGTGCACTTCGCGGTCGAGCTCGAGCGCCGGTTCCGCGAGGCCGGCGCGAACGCGCAGAGCCTGGTGGTCCATCCCGGCCTCACGCACACCGACCTGCAGGCTCGGAGCGTGCGCGAGACCGGCGGCGGGCGGAGCCAACGGTTCTGGCACGGAGCGGTCCGGCGGTTCGGGATGTCGCCGTCGGAGGGCGCGCTGACGCTGCTCCGCGCGGCGACCGACCCCACCCTCGAAGGGGGCCGCCTCTACACGCCGCGGTTGGTGAACTGGGGCACGCCGGTGCGCCGGCCCCTGATCGGGCGCTCGCGGAGCCGCTCGGCGATCCGCACGCTCTGGCAGGTCTCCGAGCGCGAGACCGGGATCCGGCTCGACGTCCGGGCCGCGCTCGAGCAGGTCCGCGCGGCCGACGACCCAGGACCGAAGGGCCCGCCGGAACGGGGTTGAGCGGTCCGTCCGGCGGCGCGAGCCGCTGACCTAGGCTGTCCGGGTACCGCACCGGAGGCGGACGTGCCGGCCATCAACGCTCTGCGGCAACAGGCTCCGACCACGCCGCCCGGCGCCCGCGTGCTCCCGCTCCGCCGCGGCCCCGGTGTGGACGTCCTGCGTGAGCGCGACCTCGAGCGGATCCACGACGCGGCGTTCCGCGTGCTCGACGACCTCGGCGTCCGCGTTGGCTCCCACCGGATCCGCGGGCGACTCAAGGAGGCCGGCGCCCACGTGGGCCCGGAGCGGGCGCACCTCCCGCGCCCGCTGGTCGACGAGGCGCTCTGGGAGGCGCCGCGCGAGCTCGTGCTCGCGGCGCGCGATCCCTCGGCCGATCTCCGCGTGGGCGCCGGGGATGGGTGGCTCGGCACCGGCGGGCCGGCCGAGCGCACGGTCGACCTGCGCTCGGACGAGCGCCGGGCGTCGACGCTCGCGGACGTGGCCGACGTCGCTCGGCTGGCCGACGCCCTGCCGCAGGTCGGGTACCTGGGGCCGTCGGTCCGTGCGCTCGACCTGGCGGCCGAGACCCGCGCGCCGCGGGAGCTCCACGTCCGCTTCGCGAACACCTCGAAGCACGTCCAGGTCGAGGTCGCGCCCCACCGCGCCGACGTGGAGGCATGCCTGGAGATCGCGCGGCTCGCCGCGGGCGCCGACCTGCGCCAGCGCCCGGTCGTCTCGGCGCTCCTTCGCGTCAGGGGCCCGCTCGGTTCGGACGGCGAGCGGCTCGAGGTCGCCGCCGCCCTCGCCCAAGCTGGGATCCCCGTCGGGGTCGTCGCCGAGCCGATCGCGGGTGCGACCGCGCCCGCCACGCTGGCCGGCGCGCTCGTGACCGCTCTCGCCGAGACCGTTGCCGGACTCGCGATCCTCCAGCTCCTCGCGCCCGGGACGCCGGTGTTCATCGGCACGGATGCCCTTCGCGTGACGATGCTCGGGCGCGACCCGACGCCCGGCGGCGCCTCGGATCCGCTGTTCCAGCTCGCGTGGGTCCAGCTCGCTCGCCGCGTCGGCCTCCCGGCGCACGTCGGCGCGTTCGCCACGGGCTCGCGGTCCTCGGACTGGCAGGCCGGGATCGAGGGCGGGCTCTCCGCCACGGCGGCATGGATGGCCGGGCCCGACCTGTTGGCGGCGGCCGGGATGCGCGGCGGCGGCCGCGTGTTCTCGCCGATCGCGATGCTGCTCGACACCGAGCTGTTCGACCTGGTGCGGCGGATCCCGCTCGGATCCGCCGCGGACGACGAGGCCCTCGCCGTCGAGGTGATCGAGGGCGTCGGGCCCGGCGGCCACTTCCTCGGCGAGGCGCACACGCTGCGCCACATGCGCGAGGCTTGGATGTCCCGCTTCATGGACACGGACACGTGGGAGGCGTGGGAGGAGGCTGGCCGCCCGCAGCCGCCCGAGCGTGCGCACGCGAGGGCCCTCGAGCTCCTCGAGACGCACGAGCCGCTCCCGCTCGAGCCCGCCGTCGAGGAACGGATCCGGGAGGTGATCGCCGAGCATGAGCGCCACCGCTGAGGCGCCCGCGCGGCGGATCCGGGGCCTGCGGAACCCGTGGTCGATCGAGGTTCTCACCGAGGACGAGCTCGAGCGCGTCCACGCCGCCAGCCTTCGCGTGCTCGAGACCACCGGTCTGCAGGTGCGGTCGGAGGCCATCCTGCGCGAGCTCGGCGCGGCCGGCGCGAAGGTCGACGAGGCCACGATGACCGCGCGGTTCCCCTCGGCGATGGTCGAGGAGTGCATGGCGCTCGTGCCGCCGAGCTTCCTCATGGCCGCGCGCGACCCGGCGCTCGATCTGCCGATCGACGGCAGCGCCGGATGGCTCTCGGGCGACGGCACGTCCGCGTTCGTGATCGACCACGACACGGGCCTCCGCCGCGCCTCCACGCTCCAGGACCTGATCGACACGACACGCGTGGCCGACGCGGTCGACGAGCTGGCCTACCTGTGGCCCACCGTCGCGCCCGCCGACGTGCCGCCGCACGCGCAGGCAGTGCACATCATGCGCGTGATGCTCGGCCGGTCGTCGAAGCACGCCCAGCACAACGAGACCTACAGCCGACGCGACGCGCGGGCGGTGCTCGAGATGGCTCGGGTCGTCGCGGGCGGCGACCGCGAGCTGCGGGAGCGCCCGATCGTCTCGACGTACCAGTGCTGCATCAGCCCGCTCGTGTACGACGGCGGCCCGATCGAGGCCGCGATCGAGTTCGCTCGCGGTGGATTGCCCTCGGGCTTCATCTCGATGGGGATCGGGTGCGCGACCGCGCCGGCGACGCTGGCCGGGACCCTCGTCTCGATGAACGCCGAGATGGTCGGCGGGATGACGATCGTCGAGGCCCTCGTCCCCGGCGCCGTGACGTTCTGCGGGCCGTACCCGACGTTCATGGACCTTCGCACCGGCGGCTACCGGCAGGCCTGGGGGCCGGAGGACACGCTGCTGAAGCTCGCGTTCACGCAGCTCGCGCACCGCTACCGCGTGCCGATCAACGTGCTCACGCTCGACACCGGGGCGAAGACGCAGGACTGGCAGGCGGGCGTCCAGCACGCCGTGTCGCAGATGGCGATGCTCGCCGCCGGCCGGGCCGAGATGATCACCGGGACCGGCACGCTCCACGGGGCCGCCGTCTACGACGACGCGAACGTGATCCTCGACGCCGAGCTCTGGCGCGTGCTCTGCGACGTGCTCGAGGGCATCACCGTGACCGAGGAGACCCTCGCGCTCGACGCGATCGCCGAGCTCGCGGCGGGGGCCGACCTCACCGGACACCCGGCGACCCGGCGCCACCTGGCAGAGCTCTGGAGGCCGGAGACGTTCGACGGTCTGACGGCCGAGGCGTGGGAGGCGGCCGGCCGCCCCGACCCGCGCGAGCGAGCACGAGAGCGGGTGCACGCGATCCTCGCGGAGCACGAGCCGCTCCCGCTCCCCCACGACGTCGACCGAGAGCTGGTCCGGATCATCGAGGCCCGCGAGGCCGAGGAGGGCTGACGAACGCGGCTCGACGCCCTCCGAGCACCGAGCCGCCGGGTAGGGTGTCGGCATCGCTACCCGGAGGTATCGAGATGCCGCACACCGCCATCGCCGACGCCGTGCAGGTCGTCCAGGTCCAGCCCGGCGCCGTCGTCTCGAAGGTGATCCACCGCGACGAGGACCTGGACGTCACGGTGTTCGCGTTCGATGCGGGCGAGGGCCTGACCGAGCACACCGCCTCGCGGCCGGCGATCGTTCAGGTGCTCTCGGGCAGGCTGCGGCTCACGGTGGACGGCGAGGTCCTCGACGCCGGTCCCGGGTTCTGGCTCCACATGAGGACCGGGGCGCCGCACGCGCTCGAGGCGATGGAGTCGACGATCGTCCTGCTCACGCTCGTCCGTCCAGCCTGACGGTCGCGGCCGAGTTGCCCGGAGAACTCAACAAGCGTAGAATTCAGCATGCGTTGAGTTCGCGGAAGGGGCGTGACCGCCGTGTGGGCGATGATCGTGAAGGAGTTCCGGCAGCTGCGGCGTGACCGCCGCACGCTGGCGATGCTGATCTTCATGCCGATCCTGATGCTCGTGGTATTCGGCTACGCCGCGAGCTTCGACGTGAAGGAGATCCCGGTCCGCGTGCTCGGTCCCGCGGCCGACCGCGTCGCCGCCGTCCTCCCCGCCCCGTTCGAGGTCGAGGGCGTGGATCCCTCGGGTGGGCGCGAGGACGCCGTGACCGCACTCACGGACGGGGAGGTTCCCGTCATCTTCCTCACGGCCAAGGGCGGCCTCAGGGTCCTCGTCGACGGCTCGCAGATCTTCATCGCGACGGGGACGCGCGCGGCGGTGTCGTCGATCACCGAGCGGGCGCCCGGTGGCGTCGCCGTCGAGGTCGAGGTCCTGTTCAACCCCGACCTGGAGACCTCGGCGATCATGGTCCCCGGGCTCGCGGCGATGATCCTGCTGTTCGTCGGCACGATCATCACGAGCCTCGGCGTCGTGCGCGAGCGACAGGCGGGCACGCTCGAGCAGCTCGCGGTGATGCCGCTCCGGCCCGCCGACGTGTTCCTCGGCAAGATCGCTCCGTACTTCGTCGTCGCGGCGCTCGACATGGTCGTCGTGATCGTCGCGGGGATCTGGCTGTTCGACGTGCCGTTCCGCGGGTCCGTGCTGGCGCTCGCGCTCGGCGCGGTGCTGTTCCTGTTCGTGACGCTCGGGCTCGGCGTCCTGATCTCGAGCGTGTCCGAGAACCAGGGGCAGGCGATCCAGCTCGCGCTCATGATGCTCCTGCCCCAGGTGATGCTCTCGGGGCTGATCTTCCCGCTCTCGTCGATGCCCGCCGGCGTGCGCTGGATCGGCTACCTGCTGCCGCTCACCTACTTCGTCGAGATCGCACGCGGCGTGATGATCCGGGGCGCGTCGATCGTCACGCTGTGGCCCTCGTACGTGTTCCTCGCGATCTTCGGCGCGGTCGTGTTCGGCCTGGCGACCCTGCGGTTCCGCCGGTCGCTCGCGCCGGCCGGCCGTCGTCGGCACGGGGCCGAGCGCGAGCTCGAGGCGGTGGGGTCGTGAGCTGGGGCGTGCGGGGCATGACCGTCCGTTTCGGAGACCACACGGCGCTCGAGGGCGTCTCGCTCGAGGTTCCGCCGGGTCGTGTGACGACGGTCGTCGGCGGCGACGGTGCCGGCAAGACGACGCTCCTGCGATGCCTGGTCGGCGCGCTCGCACCCGACGACGGCGAGGTCCGCCGGCCGGAGGAACGGCGGATCGGCTACCTGTCCTCGACCTCTGGGACGTACCCGGACCTCACGGTGCGGGAGAACCTGGACTTCGCCGCCACGACGTACGGGCTGTCGGCGACCGAGACGCGGGATCGTGCCGCGATCTTCCTCGACCGGACGGGCCTGACCGACGCACACGACCGGCTCGCCGGTAACCTCTCGGGCGGGATGCGGCAGAAGCTCGGCGTGGTCCGGGCGATGCTCCACCGACCCGAGCTCCTGGTGCTCGACGAGCCGACCACCGGCATCGACCCCGTGAGCCGCTCCGACCTCTGGTGGTTGATCGCGCGCGCCGCCGCCGAGGGGGCGGGCGTCGTCCTGGCCACGGCCTACCTCGACGAGGCCGAGCGCGCCTCGTGGGTCCTCGCGCTCGACGACGGTCGTCCGCTGGCCGAGGGCACCCCCGAGACGATCGCGGCCGCCGTGCCGGGCACGATCGCGGTGACCGCCGAGCGCCCCGGCGGCGACGCCAGCCGCCGGTCGTGGCGCCGAGGCTCGCGCTGGCGCACCTGGACCCCGACCGAAGACGTTGCACCGCGGGGTGCACGGGTCCAGCCGGATCTGCACGACGCCGTGACGGTCGCGGCACTCGCGCGCGAGCTCGAGCGTGAGGCCGTTGGGGGCGAGGCCGCATGACGCCGCTCGCGGAAGCCACGGACGTGACGCGGCGCTTCGGGCACCTGCTCGCGGTCGTCCGCGCCGGCCTGCGCGTCGACCCCGGGGAGGTCGTCGGCCTGCTCGGCGCGAACGGAGCCGGCAAGACCACGTTGATCAGGATCCTGCTCGGCCTGCTGCCGCCGAGCGACGGCGCGGTCCAGCTCTTCGGCGTGTCGCCCTCGCGCGAGACGCGGCGGCGGATCGGCTACGTGCCCCAGGGGCTCGGGCTGTACGACGACCTCACGCCCAGGGAGAACCTGGCATTCGCCGGCGCCGTGTTCGGTGGGGAGCCCGGCACGCTGCCGCCGTCGATCGCATCGATGGCCGACGTGCCGGTCGGTCGGCTGTCGCTCGGCGTGCAGCGGCGCGTGGCGTTCGCACAGGCGCTCGCGCACCGGCCCGACCTGCTGGTGCTGGACGAGCCGACGTCCGGCGTCGACCCACTGGCCCGCGCGCGTCTGTGGGAGACGGTCCGCCAGGCGGCGGACGCCGGCGCGGGGGCGCTCGTCACGACGCACCACATGGAGGAGGCCGAGGAGTGCGACCGGCTGGTCGTCATGGCCGATGGCCGGGTCGTCGCCGAGGGGACGGTGGCGGACATCGTCGGCGACACCCGCGTGGCGGTCGTGCGGACCGGCGAGTGGGAGCGCGCGTTCGAGGCGCTCGAGGCCCACGGGATGACGGCCGCGCTCGTGGGGCGGACGCTCCGGGTGCCCGGCGTCGACCCCCAGGCGGTGAGCCGTGCGCTCGGCGACGTGCGGGCCGAGGTGAGCGAAGCCCGCGCGACGCTCGAGGAGCGGTTCCTGCAGCTCACGGTCGGCGAGCGGGCAGGCGCGGCGGCATGAGCCCGCCCGCCGACGCCATGCGCCGTCGCACGGGCCGCAGGTCCGGCGAGAGCACCACGCGGGAGGCCATCCTCGAGGCCGCCCGCGCGCGGTTCGCCGATCACGGATACGAGGGCGCCACGATCCGGGGCATCGCGGCGGACGCGGGGGTCGATCCGGCGCTCGTCCATCACTTCTACGGGACGAAGGAGCGGCTGTTCGTCGCGGCGATGCGCTTCCCGATCGTGCCGAGCGAGGTGCTCGGGTCCGCCCTGGAGGCCGGCCGAGACCGCCTGGGCGAGACGATCGTGCGCACGGTGCTCGGGCTGTGGGGCCAGCCCGACGCCCTCGAGCAGACGATCGGCCTGCTGCGCGCGGCCGTCACGAACGAGCGGGCGGCCGAGATGCTCCGCGGGTTCGTGAAGGGCGCGATCCTCTCCACAGTCGCCGCGTTCGCCGACGAGGAGGACGCCGAGTACCGCGCGTCGCTCGTCGCCACGCAGATCCTCGGGCTCGGGCTGGTGCGGTTCGTGCTCCGGATCGAGCCGGTGGCGAGCGCGAGCGACGAGGACCTCGTCGCCTCCATCGCGCCGACGGTCCAGCGCTACCTCACCGGCGACCTCCAACCGCACCGGCGTGAACCCTCGCGCCGCCCGGCCCGTACACCTCGCGGCTGAGCGGAACACGCGGGTCCGCTCGGCGCCTCGAGACGCGGAAGGGTGATGACGATGAGGCGGATGCGGATCGCGTGGAAGGTGCTGGGGTTGCTCCTGGTCGCGGGTCTCCTCGCGGCGTGCGGGGACGACGAGCCGGCACAGGCCGGAGGAGACTCGCCGAGCCCGGCCGGCGACACGGGGACGACCGGCGACACGGGGACGATGACCGGTGGGATCTCGACGGCGGATGTGGAGGGCGTCGGCGAGGTGCTCGTGGACGCCGAGGGCTTCACGCTCTACTACTTCCTGCCCGACGAGCAGGGCGAGGTGACGTGCACCGAGGATTGCGCGGCGAACTGGCCGCCCGCGATCGTCGATGCGGCTCCCGACGCCGGCGACCTGCCGAAGGAGCTCGCGACCGTCGAGAACCCCGAGACCGGCGAGATGCAACTGACGTACGATGGCTGGCCGCTGTACCGGTACGTCGGCGACACGGGCCCGGGACAGGCGACCGGCGAGGGCGTCGGCGACGTCTGGTTCGTGATGACGCCCGACGGCCCGAAGAACACCAACGCCGCGGCCGAGCCATCCAGGTACTGACCTTCCCCCCGGAAGGACCGCCGCGTCCGCCCGTGCCGGCTACGGGCGGACGTACGCGGTCTTCACGGTCGTGAAGAACTCGACCGCGTACCGCCCCTGCTCGCGGCTCCCCTGGCTCGAGGCCTTCGTTCCGCCGAACGGCACGTGGAAGTCCACGCCGGCGGTCGGCAGGTTCACCATGACGATCCCGGCCTGCAGGCCGTCGCGGAACCGGACGGCGTTCCGCAGCGACGTCGTGCACACGCCGGCCGAGAGTCCGTACTCGGTGTCGTTCGCGACGGCGAGCGCCTCGTCGGCGTCGGCGACCTCCACGACCGTCGCGATCGGCCCGAAGATCTCCTCGCGGTTGACCCGCATGTCGTTCGTCGTGTTCACCAGGAGCGCCGGGGACAGGAACAGGCCGTCGGTGTCGCGCTCGAGGCGCTCGCCTCCCCAGGCGACCTCGGCGCCCGCGGCGCGGCCGACCTCCAGATACTCCTCGTCCTGCTTCAGCTGCGCCTCGTCGACGACGGGGCCGATGTGCGTGCCGTCCTCGAGCGCGTGGCCGACCCTGAGCCCGCGCATCGCCTCGACCATCGCTTCGACGAACGCGTCGTGGATCCCCTCGGTCACGATCAGGCGCGAGGAGGCCGTGCACCGCTGGCCGGTCTGGAAGAACGCCCCCTGGATCGCGCACTCGACCGCGACATCCAGATCGGCGTCGTCGAGCACCACGAGCGGGTTCTTGCCGCCCATCTCGAGCTGCGCCCGCGCGAACCGCTCGGCGCACGCGAGCGCCACCTGCCGCCCGACCGCCTGCGAGCCGGTGAAGGTGACGCCGCGGATCCTCGGGTGATGGATGATCCGGTCCCCCACGGTCGAGCCGCCGCCGTTCACCAGGTTGAAGGTGCCCGGCGGCAGGCCGGCGCGCGAGAGGATCTCGCTCAGCGCCCACGCGCTGGCCGGGACGAGCTGTGCTGGCTTGAACACCACCGCGTTGCCGTACGCGAGTGCGGGCGCGATCTTCCACGCCGGGATCGCGAGCGGGAAGTTCCACGGCGTGATCACGCCGACCACGCCGAGCGGCTCGCGCAGCACGTCCACGTCCACGCCGGGGCGGACCGAGCGCTGGTGCTCGCCGCCCACCCGCAGCGCCTCGCCGGCGAAGAACGTGAAGATCCACGCGGCGCGCTGCGTCTCGGCGATGCCCTCGGCCCTCGGTTTGCCCTCCTCGCGCGAGAGCTGGGTGCCGAGCTCCTCGGCCCGCGCGAAGAGCTCGGACGCGACCCGCTCGAGCGCCGTGAAGCGATCGGCCGGCGTCGCGGCCGCCCACGTCGGCGCGGCCTCGAGCGCCGCCTCGACCGCGGCGTCCACCTGCGCCGCGTCGCCCATCGCGAACTCGCCGACCACGTCCGATCGGTCCGAGGGATCCACGTCCGGCGCGGCGGCTGCGCCGTCGACCCACGCGCCGCCGACGAAGTTCTGGTAGGTCGCCACGATGCCTCCTCGAGCGCCGGGACGTCCGCCCGCCGTGGGCCGAGCGTAGCGCGCGTCGCGCGGCCGGTCAGGCCGAGGCGATCCGCGCGGTGGCGATCGTCCGGCCGGAGGCGTCGCGGATCGTCAACAGATCCACCGCGCCCACGTCGGCGTCGGTCACCAGCCAGCCGTGCGTCTCGCCGTCCTTCGTCCACAGGGCCTCGAACGGCAGCGACAACCCGTCGGGACCCGTCAGCGTGGCGGTGAGCTCGTCGGCCGTCTCGGGCGCGCGCAGGAAGACCGCGCCCCAGGACCGGCCCCACACGGACTCGTAGACCAGGACGCTGCCGCGGACGTCGTGTCCGTCGACGCCCCGCACCGACCCCACGCGGAACTCGGTCCCGCCCAGCGTCGAGAGCAGCCGCTCGTAGCTGGCGGCGCCGGCCTGCGCCCGGTCGGCCCGGCGCGCCTGCCCTAGCCCCCAGCCCACCGACGCGACGAGCACGAGCGTCGCGGCGGCCGCGACCAGCCAGGGTGCGCGCAGCCGGGACGGCGCCGAGGGCGTCCGCGCGTCCCGCCACTCCTCCTCGAGCGTGCCGAGCACCCGGTCGCGGAGCTCGGCCGGCGGCTCGGTCGGCGGGACCGCGACCGAGAAGATCTCGACGCCCTCTCGGAGCGCCGCGAGCTCGGCCCGGCACGCCGCGCACCCGCGCAGGTGTCGGCGAACCTGCAGATCCTCGGTCTCCGGCGTCATCGCCAGCACGTGGTCGGGGAGCCGCTCTCGGACCTCTGCGCAGGTCATGGCTCCACCTCCTCGGTCTCGGCCATCGCCTCGCGGAGCCGCAGGAGCGCGGCGTGGATCCGCGTCTTCGCGGTGCCGAGGGGGATGCCCTCGAGCTCGGCCACCTCGGCCGTCGTCCGCCCGCCGAAGTAGGCGAGCTCGAGCGCCGAGCGCTGCTCGGCCGAAAGCCGGGTCATCGCCCGCCGCGCCCGCGCCGCCAGGTCGCCGATGGTCGCCACGTCCTCGGGTCCGGGCCGCGGATCCGCCTCGCTCGGGGTGCCGAGACGGCGGACCGAGCGCGACTCGGTCACCCGCCGCCGGAGCGCGTCGATCGCCAGCGAGCGCGCCACCATCAGCACGTACGCGTCCAGGCGACCGCGGGCCGCGTCGAAGCGCTCGGCACCCCGCCAGAGCTTCACGAACGTGTCCTGCACCAGATCCTCCGAGGCCGCCCGGTCCCCCAGCATCACGAGCCCGAGGCCGTACACGCGAGGCGCGTAGCGCTCGTACAGCGCCCGCGCGGCGCCGGAGTCGCGCCCCGCGAACGCCCGCATCAACTGTGCCTCGCCGGCCGGCTCGAGCATCGCGCGCAAGGGTATCCCGACCCAGCAGTACGCACGGCGGCCCTGGATGGTTCATCCCGTGTCGATGCCGCGAGGCCGCGCTAGGGTCCTCGCCATGCCGTCGATGGACGCCTACCTGGAGGTCGGGGCGAGGCGGGTGTTCGCCGGCGCGCTCGACTGGCCCGGCTGGTGCCGCAGCGGGCGCGGCGAGGACGCGGCGCTCGAAGCGCTCCACGCGTACGCGCCGCGGTACGCGGCGGCGCTCAAGGGGAGCCGGCTGGGGTTCGAGGCGCCGAGCGACCTCCGCGTCGTCGAGCGCCTACCCGGGGACGCCACCACCGACTTCGGCGCGCCGTCCGCCGCCCCCGCCGCCGACGCCGAGCCGATGACCGAGGCCGACCTGCGCCGCGCTCAGGCGGTGCTGCGCGCCTGCTGGCGCGCGTTCGATACGGCCGCCGATTCGGCGACCGGGTCGCAGCTGCGCAAGGGGCCGCGCGGCGGCGGCCGGGACCTGGACCGCATCGTCGAGCACGTGGTCGGTGCCGACGCCGGGTACCTGCGGATGATCGGGGTCAAGCCGAGCCGCGAGGAGCAGGCCGGGCCCGAGCCGATGCGGCAGGCGATCCTGGCCGGGCTGCGGGCGGTGGTGCGCGACGGCGTCCCGCCATCCCCGCGCGGTGGGAAGCGGTGGACGCCACGCTACTTCGTCCGCCGGGCCGCCTGGCACGCGCTCGACCACGCCTGGGAGCTCGAGGACCGGATCGAGCCCTGACCGGATCAGGCCAGGAACGCCTCCAGGCGCTCGGTCTCGTCGCGGAGCTCCCGTAGGGCCGACCGAGTGACCCGTTCGAAGGGCTCGACCCGGACGTGGTCGCCCTGGATCGTCCACCTCCCGGCGACCCGGCCGTCCACCAGGAACGTCGGGACCGACTGCGGGTTCTTCGTATGGAAGATCCGCGGGCGGTGGTGCTCGGGCAGGATCTGCGTCCGGCGGGCGTGGACGAGCAGCGTCGCGTCCCAGGTCGGCAACAGCCGGACCGGCGCGGGCGTCTCCGGATCCGGGAGCGGCGCCCTCGGAACGTCGAGCAGCTCGCCGCCGCGCTCATCGCGGAACCGCCGGAGGGTCATCCGGTCGAGCGCACGGTCCAGCCGCGCCGGCGCCAGCCCCGTGAAGCTCGCGACGTCCTTCCGGCTGGCCGGCCCGAACGCCGACAGGTAGCGGCGGACGAGGTGCTCGATCCCCTCGGCCGCCGTGGCGGTCGAGGGCCCCAGCCAGTCCTCGGCCAGCCCGTACAGGTCGGCCCGCCGACGCTCCCACGTGCCCGAGGGCGGCACCCGCACCATGTCGACGAACAGGCCGACGCCGTTCCACGTCTGGGGGTCGATGCCGAGCCCCTCCACGATCTCGTTGCGCGGACGCGGGCCCTCGGCGAGCATCGCGCGGACGCGCGCGGCGACGGCCGGGACCTCGGCCACGTTCCACGTGCGCCCGACCGCCCTGAGCCAACTGCCGCGGCGGTCCTCCCGCACGGCCTCGGCCAAGGGCCAGTAGTCGCCCGCCGAGACCATGTGGATCGTCGAGCGCATCAGCGTCGCCTGGACGACGGTCCGCCGCTCGAGCGCACGAGTGAGGCGACCGCGCTCGAACCCATCCACGCACGTCCACAGCCGCAGGTAGCCGGACGGCGCGTACTGCGTCTGGAGCCCGCCGACGCGCTCGAGCGCCCGCGGGAGCGGCGTCTGGACGCGCTCGAGCAGCAACTGGCGCGCGAGGAGCGCCCGGTTCAGCTGACGTTCGGTGAGGGTGCGGTCAGCCATCGCGCGTCAGGTCGGTCCCGACGGGTCGGGCGCGTTCATCCGACCGACACCGTGAAGAGCTCCCACTCGCCGGGGATCCCGCGGAGGCTCACCGAGCCGAGCGAGCCGAAGGCGAGGTCGGTGCCCGTGGCCAGCTCCCGGACGGTTCGGGTGACGACGACCTCCCGATCCGCGGCCTGAGCCAAGGCTCTCGCGGCGATGTGGACGCCGATCCCGCCGACGTCGTCGTCGCGGATCTCGATCTCCCCCGTGTGGATCGCCGAACGGATCTGGAGCCCGATGTCGCCCAGGGCGTCGGTGAGGGCGAACGCGCAACGGAGCGCGCGGGTCGGGGCGTCGAACGTCGCCAGGATCCCGTCGCCCGTGGACTTCACGAGCCGGCCGCGGAAGCGGCCGATCTCCGTGCGGGCGACCTCGTCGTGTCGGTTCAGCAGGCGACGCCACCGCTGGTCCCCGAGCGCGGCCGCCCGCTCCGTGGAGCGCACGACGTCGGTGAACAGGATCGTCGCGAGCACCCGCTCCGCGTCCTGCGCCGCCTGCCACGACCGCATCTGCTCACCGGTCCACGCGAACCTGTCCACGTATCGGGTCGACGGCGCCAGGTCCGCTGGACGGTAGGTCAGCAGGGTGACCCCCGACTCGAACGTCCTCGTGTCGACGAGCTCCAGGTGCGTCGTGTCGCTGGCGTCCTTGAACAGGCGCTTGCCGCTTCCGAGGAGGACGGGGAAGACCATGATCCGGTACTCGTCGATCACGTCGTGCCCGATGAGGGAGTTGAGGAGATCGCCGCTGCCGTACAGGACGATGTCCCCGCCGGGCTCCCGCTTCAGCTTCGTGATCGCCTCGACGGGGTCTCCCCTGACGACCGTGGAGTTCCGCCACGAGGGGCTGTCCAGGGTCCTGGAGACCACGTACTTCGGGAGGTCGTTCATGCGATCGGCGAACCCCTCGTCCTTGGGGGCGGTCGGCCAGAACGCCGAGAAGATCTCATAGGTCACCCGTCCCAACAGGATCGCGCCCGCCTGGAAGACCTCCTCGATCTTGAACCGCTGCTGATCCTCGGCGGTGTGCCGTAGGGCCCACAGGTTCCTCCCGTCGGGATGCGGTTCGTGACCCGGTGCCTCCATCACGCCGTCCAACGTCACGAACTCGGACGCGATCAGCCTTCGCATGGACCCTCCGCGAACAGGTCGAGACGCCAGTCGTTGCACCGGACGAACCCCCCTCGGCGGGCCGGGAAGTCGATCTCGCCGACCAGCGTGAAACCGAGCTTGCGGCAGATCGCGTTCGACGGGGTGTTCACGACCATCGGGAACGCGTGCATGTACCGGTGCCGTCGCTCCGCCCGAGCCTTGGGGATGAGCAGCGCGGTCGCCGCGGTGGCGATGCCTCGGCCCTGGTGGCTGGGGATCACGGCCCAACCGGTCTCCCAGACGACCTCGTCCTGCCAGTCCAGATCCCAGTGGCCGACCCACCCGACGGCCTCGCCGCCGGCGACGACGATCCTGTACTGGCGCGAATCCGGGCGCTCGTACCGGGATTGCCGATCCGCGACCTTCTCGGGGCTCTCTGGTCCGCCGACGTGCTCCGTCATGTCCGGCTCGTTCAGCCGCTCGAGGAGCGGGAGGTCCGCCGTCCCCCACGGCTCGAGACGCACGATCGGCCGTACCGACGTGTCGCTCCGCCTGGCCACGGGGCGTGAGTCTACGCCCGCGCGTGGACGTGTCGGAACCGCCATCCGGTCGAACCTGCGACGGAGCCGCGCGCATGCCACCTTGGGTGCATCGCGGCCGCGAGCGCGGTACCCTGCGCGGCCATGGCCGACCGACCCCGAGGGGAGGAACCGTCGTGACCGGCTGGTGGCTCGTCTCCTACGTCGTGCTCTGGGGCGTCGTCGCGGCGCTCGGCGTGCTCGTCGTGGCGCTCGCGCGTGAGATCGGCGCGCTCCACCTGCGTCTGGGCCCTCGAGGCGCCCTCGAGATCGACGGCGAGGGCCCCGAGCTCGGAGCCGTGATCCCGCCCATCGAGGTCGAGGATCTCGCCGGCGCGCCCGTCGTCCTCGGCGGCGAGGGCCCGACACGACTGATCCTGTTCGCATCGCCGACGTGCGAACCGTGCCTCGACGTCGTGCCCGCGGTCGGCCCGCTCGCGCACCAGCGCCTGCGCACCGCGATCGTCACGGATGCGCCGCGGACGCTACTGGACCCATGGCGGCGGCTCGGCGCCACCGTGCTGCTCTCGACCGAGGCATCCGTCGCGTACTCGGTCCCCGGGACACCCTTCGCGGTCGTCCTCGGCGAGGACGGGCGTGTGCTCGCGAAGGGCACGGCGAACGACCCCGAGCAGCTCGAGGGGCTCGTCGCGACCGCCGAGCGCCGGCGCACGGAGGCGATCCCGGCGTGAGCTCGATCGAGCGGATCGAGCGGGGACTGGCCGTCTCGACGACGCGGCGCTCGTTCCTCGCGCGGGTCGGGCGCACGGCCGTGGCGCTCGCGGGCGGTGGCCTGGTCGCGAGCGTGCTCGCACCAGAGCGCGCCGAGGCGCACCACATCTGCGGCCACACGTACACCACGGGCTCGTGCCCCCACCCGTACGCGCCGCTCTCGCGCACCGACGCGTGGGGGTACCCCGTGCACCCGGTGTTCGGGTATCCGGTCGACGACGAGGGGCGACTGTACGTCTCCCAGCGACAGATGCGCAGGAAGGTGTGCCAGGTCCGCGTGCCCGAGGAGTACCCGAAGACCGCCCCGACGCGGTACGGCGGGGGCTGGAGCCGGTGCTGCAACGGCCGGATCCGGCACATCCAGGACTGCTGCTCGCACCACGACCGGCGCATCAACGGCGACCGCGCGGTCCGCGGGTACTGCTACGGCCGACGCAAGGTCTTCTGCATCACGTACCAGGAGTACGACGTCCGATGTTGAGCCCCGTCGCGCTCGCGGCCGTCGTCGCCGCCTCGGTCGTCGCGGGGCTGTCGGCGTTGTTCGGTCCCTGAGGGCTGTCGATGGTCGAGACCATCACCCCCATGGTCCATGGGGGCAGCCGGACCCGATGGACGGTCTCGGTGACCATCCACGTCCTCGCCGCGACGATGGTCGCCGCCGTGTTCGGCGCCGCGCTCGGAGCGGCGGGGGACGCGCTCGGCGCGCCCTGGGGCGCCGGCTGGGCGGTGCTCGTCGTCGCCGTGGCCGTGGTGGCGCTGCTGCGCGAGGCCGGTGTGGTCGGCTTCGCCGTGCCGCAGCTCCGGCGGCAGGTACCGAACTGGTGGCGGACGTTCTTCGGGCCGTACGCGGCCGCCGCGTTGTACGGCGGCGCGCTCGGCGTCGGGTTCCTGACGTTCGTGCGACACGCGACGCTGCTCGCGGTCGTCGTCGCCGCGGCGTCGACGGGCGACCCGGTCCTGGGCGCGGCGATCGTGGCGCCCTTCGGACTCGCGCGAGCCGCGGCGGTCGGACTCGCCGGCCTCGGCGGGCAGGCCCGGATGGCGGACCGGCTGAGCGCCTTCGCCGCCACCTCGCGCGCGCTCACCGTCGCGAACGCGGTGGCCGCGGGGGTCGTGACGCTCGCGGTGGCGGCGGGGCTCGGCGACGTGACGCTCCACGACGTGGCGGCGGCGGCCGGGGCGACGATCGCGGTGGCGTTCGCCTGGGGAGCGGCGTGGAAGGCGCTCCGGTTCGGGACGTGGCGCGGGATCGTCGCGTCGTACGGTCTCGGCCCCTTGCGAGCGCCCGCCGTGATCGGCGTGCCGGGGCTCGAGGTCGCGGTCGTGGCGACGATCCTCGGCGGGCGCACGCGCGCTGGAGCGATCCTCGCGCTGGGGTTCCTCGCGGCTGCGTCCATCGCGATCGCTGTGGCGCGGGGACGCGGGCGCCGTCGGCTCCGGTGCGGCTGCTTCGGCGCGGCCGACATCGACGCCGGCCGGGCGCTCGCGCGCAACGCCGCGCTCGGCGCGGTGGCGTCGCTCGCGGCGCTCGGCGGCCGGACCGGCGGGGTCTCCGTGCCGCGCGTGGAGATCGTCCCGCTCGCGCTCGTCCTCGGCGGCGTGCTGGGGATCTCGGCGATCGCGGTGCTCGTCCATCGCGCGCTCGGCGCGTCGCGGATCGCCGGAGGCGGGTCGTGAGGCGCGCGGTCGCCCCGCTCGTGGCGGCGCTCCTCGTCCTGGGCGCCGCGCCCGCCTGGGCCAGCCACACGGACCTGAGCGACCCGAACGACGTGGACGGCCGCCTGGACCTTGAGCAGGTGCAGCTCCGCCACGAGGCAGACCCGTTCGTCTGGACCTTCCGCACGTTCCGCGGATGGAAGCCGAGGGAGATGTGGGACCGCGGCTACCTGCTGGTCGAGCTCGACACGCGCCGCGACGACCTGATCGACTACGTCGCCCTGATCCGCTCGACGGGCCGGAAGCTCGAGGGCGTGCTGCTGCGCACGCGCCGCGACGGCAGGCAGGTGGGGATCGGCGACCTCGACGCGTGGAAGACCGGCCCCGACGCCGCGGCGATCGGGCTGCCGCTCGGCGCCGTCCGGTTCGGGCAGGGGCGCACCTCGTTCCTGTGGTCGGGAACCTCGCTGTTCACCGGGCGCGTATGCCCCGGGACGTGCATCGACCGAGCGCCGGACGAGGGGATGGTGGAGCAGGAGATCCCGCCGCCGCCCGAGGGCTGAGGCCGGCTACTCGACCGGGTCCAGGCGCACGTGCGTCTCGGACGCCAGGTGCACCGAGGTCACCCGGCCCCGCGCGTCCCGGCGGAACGTCGCCGGCTCGCCCGATTCGCGCACGCCGGCCTCCACCAGGAAGACGTCCGGATCCTCGGTCGGCGCGAGCCTCCGCTGCCAGCTCGGATCGGAGGCTTCGAGCAGGAGCAGGGCGCCATCGCGCCACTCGAGGCGGAGTACGAGACCCTGCTCGGGGTTGACGTAGAACCCGAGGAGCGGACGGTACGCCTCGGGCGTCGCCGGGGGCGGGTCGATCGTCGGCGCGGCGGCCACGACGGCGTCCCGCGCGATCCTGCCCAGATCCATCGCCAGGTCGTCCGCGTCCACCCCCCCGTTGACGAGCACGATCGCACCGACCTTCCCCTTCGGGTCGAAGCACGCGCACGAGACGAACCCGTGGATCCCGCCCGAGTGCTGCACCCACGTCACCCCGTCCTTGCGCTGCGCGTACCATGCGATGCACCAGGCCTCCGTCCACTCCTCGTTCCCCAGGTACCGTGGCGTATGCATCTCCTTCAGCGTCGAGCCGGCCAGCACCTGGGCGCCCGCGCGCGGGCCCGACTCCTCGCGGAACTGGAACGAGATCCACCGGCCGAGGTCCTCGATGCACGACCAGAGTCCGCCCTCCGCCCAGTCGATCGGCGGGATCGAGGCCGGCTCCAGCTCGTCGGACAGGTACCGGGCGGCGTACCCGGTCGCGCAGCGGGCCTCGAGGTCGCCCGGCAACGGCTCGAACGCGGTGCCCGCCATGCCGAGCGGGTCGAGGATCCGCTCGCGGACGTAGTCGGGATACGGGACGCCGCTCACGCGCGCCACGACCTCGCCGAGCAGCTGGAAGCCGAGGTTCGAGTACTTCTGCTGGGTGTTCGGCGGCACGCGCGTGCCGATATCGGTGACGCGCTCGAGGTTCCGCTCGACGTGCCCCTCGTAGGTCGGCACCGTCCAGTCGGTCCCCGGCGGGTCTCCGATCAATCCGGACTCGTGCGAGAGGAGCCGACGGATCGTCACGGTCTCGATGGGGCCGAAGGGGCTCGAGGCGGCCCTCAGCTCGGGGATGTGCTCGACGGCGGGGTCGTCCAGCTGCAGCCGCCCCTCGTCGCGCAGCTGCATGACCGCCGTCCCGGTGAACGTCTTCGTGATCGAGGCGATCCGGTACAGCGTCGACGGCTCGGCTCGCCGGCGGGACCCGACGTCCGCGAACCCGACCCCCGAGGACCACGCGAGCCGGTCGCCGTGGACGACGCCGACCGCGGCGCCGGGAAGCCGATGCTCCTTGACGTGCGCCGCCGCCTTCGCCTCGAGCGCGTCCGCGACGTTCGCGATGGGGTCGGTCATGCCGACCGGAGGCTACCTCACCCTCGCGCCGGCCCTCATCGTGACCCACCGGGCGGCGCCCGATGTCGAGCTCCGATCCGCCGATGACGTAACGTTCTCCATGTCGGCGGACGCGTGCAGACGCGGTGTCCGATGAGTCCGAGGAGGTCGCGATGGGCGCCAGGACTGCAGTGGTCGCGATCGGCGGCAACTCGTTGATCAGGGACCGCATGCATCAGACCGTGCGGGATCAGTACATCGCCGCCGGGGAGACCTGCTGGCACATCGCCGCGATGATCCGCGATGGTTGGGACGTCGTGATCACGCACGGCAACGGGCCGCAGGTCGGGTTCATCCTGCGCCGTTCCGAGCTCGCGGCTCACGAGCTCCACGAGGTGCCGCTCGATGTCTGCGGCGCCGACACGCAGGGAGCGATCGGCTACGCGCTCCAGCAGAACCTGCACAACGACTTCGCCCGCCTGGGGATCGCCAAGCAGGCGGTGACGGTGATCACCCAGGTGGAGGTCTCGGCCGACGACCCGGCGTTCGAGAACCCGACGAAGCCGATCGGGTCCTACATGGACGAGGCCCAGGCCCGCCGCCGCTCGGGGGAGGACGGCTGGAGCGTGGTCGAGGACGCCGGCCGGGGGTGGCGTCGGGTCGTCCCCTCGCCCCGGCCGATGCGGGTCGTCGAGGAGGAGTCGATCAGGACGCTCCTGGCCGAGGGCTTCGTCGTGATCGCGGTCGGCGGCGGCGGCATCCCCGTGGTCGCCGACGCCGACGGGAACCTCACGGGGATCGCCGCCGTGATCGACAAGGACCTCGCCTCCTCGCTCCTCGCCACCCGCCTGCTTGCCGAGCTGTTCGTGATCAGCACCTCCATCGAGAGGGTCGCCCTGCGCTTCGGCACGCCGGAGCAGGAGTGGGTGGACCGGCTCACGCTCTCGGAAGCCGAGCGTTACCTGGCCGAGGGGTCGCACTTCGCGCCCGGCAGCATGGCGCCCAAGATCCGGGCGGCGACCTCGTTCGTCGAGGCCACCGGCGGTACCGCGATCATCACGGATCCCGATAACGTCGAGCGGGCCCTGGCCGGCGAGACCGGCACGAGGATCACACCCGACGAGGATGCGTAGATGGACGGCGAGGCCCTGCTCGCGTTCGTCCGGTATCACGCGTGGGCGAACGAGCTCATCCTGACCACCGCCGGACGTCTCACGGACGAGGAGCTCCGGCGGACGGCGACCTTCGATCACGACAGCGCGTTCCAGACCCTCCGGCACCTGATGGACGTCGATTGGAGCTGGCGGCAGTTCTGCCTCGGGAACGACATCGGGAACACGTACGTGTGGGACCACGGGTTCGTGCTGGACGACTTGCCATCGATCCACGCGTTCTGTCTGGCGGAGGACGCGCACCTGCGCCGGTACGTGGAATCGCTCGGTCCAGGCGCGCTGAACGAGCAACTGGCGATGAGCGACGACCCCGAGGACGTTCTCCCCCGTTGGCTGATCCTCGCCCACGTCGTGAACCACGGCACGCAGCACCGCAGCGAGCTCGCCCGGTACCTCACCGAGTGCGGGCACTCGCCGGGTGACCTCGACCTGCTCGACGCGCTCGAGCGTCCCTGGCCGGACGAGCGCTGAGACGGGCGGCGGCGGACGGCGGCGCTCGGTAGGCTCGCCGCATGCATCGCCTGCTCCTGGACGTGTAGAGGTGTCGGTTGTGTAGCCGAGCGGACGAGGCAGTTGCAGGCCTGCGAGCTACCTGGCGCTTCGCGAACTTGACCGGAAATGCGGATTAGCTGTCCGAGTGCTCCGATCCCAGCCGACATCGCGGACGGATAGCATGCGATGATGGAGAAGTCACGCAAGCCAATCTCGACCCGAACGCCGCCCGTACCGTCGGAGAGCCACGCTGAGATCGACGACTGGATGCGGCGTGTCATGCCGGATCTTGCTCCGATCGTCGAGTATCTGGACGAGGCGATCCGCAAGGCGATCCCCGGCCTTCGCTACGCCGTCAAGTGGAAGAAGGCCTACTACGGCACACCGGAACTCGGCTGGGTCATCGAGATGGTCGCCTACGACGTCTCCGTGAACGTCGTCTTCTTCGGAGGCGCTGACTTCGATCCTCCGCCGCCGCTCGGCGACACCGACCGGTCCCGCTACGTCAAGGTGAAGGCGTTGGAGGAGGCGCAGCGACCGGAGATGCGCTCGTGGCTCGAGCGAGCGGGGAACGTGCCAGGGTGGCGATGAGGAACCTGTCGTGACCCACAGGTTGCTTCTGGACGTGTCGAGCATGATGTACCGAGCGTTCTTCGCGATCGGCGAGGGGATCGTGTCGCCGGGGGGGCGTCCGGTCGGCGCGGTGCACGGCTACCTCGACATGGTCACGCGACTGGTCCTCACGCGGCGACCGGACGAGGTCGTGCACGTGTACGACCACGAATGGCGCCCCACGGCGCGGACCGACATCTACCCGGGGTACAAGTCGAACCGGCCGCCGGACCCCGAGACGCTGCCCGAGCAGTTCACGATGCTCCGCCAGGTCCTCGACCTGACCGAGATGTACCAGGCGATGACCCGCGGCTGGGAGGCTGAGGACGCGATCGGCGCGATCTGCGCCGAGGCCGGGCCGGACGATCGGATCGAGATCGTGAGCGGCGACCGCGACCTGATCCAGCTCGTGCGCGATCCGACCGTGAAGCTGCTCTCGACCGTACGGGGCGTCAGCGACCTGCTCGAGCTGGACGAGGCGGCGGTGCTCGAGAAGTACGGCGTGCCGGCCAACCGGTATGCCGAGTTCGCGATCCTGCGCGGCGACCCGAGCGACGCGCTGCCGGGCGTCCCCGGCGTGGGCGAGAAGACGGCGCGAGCGCTGATCCAGGCCTACGCCTCGCTCGAGGAGCTCCTCGACGACGCCGGCCACGAGGACCCGCGCCCGGGTCCGCTGAAGGGCAAGCCGGCGCTTCGCGCGCGTCTGCGCGAGGCCACCGAGTACATCGCGGCGATGCGGCGCCTGGTCCCGGTCAACGCCGAGGCGCCGGTCGACCGGTGGCAGGGCGAGCGGGACGACGAGGCCTTGAAGGAGCTGGCGGAGGAGCTGGCCGTTCGGGGGCCGGCGCAGCGGCTCCGCGCCGCGCTCGACTCAGGCTGAGGTCGCCGGCGTCAGGCCGAACGCCTCGTCGAGGAACCGGTCGCGCAGCCGGAGCAGCTCCTTCTCCTGTTCCTCGGCGCGCTCGGTGAGGTCCTCGACGTCCAGGTCGGCGAACCGCGGGTCGCGTTCGGCGACGCGGGTCAGCGTCCCCCAGAGCAGACGCTTGCCCCACACGCCGATGGCGAGCGCCTCGAGCTCCTCGGCCGGCGTCGGACGCGAACCCGGCAGCAGGTTCCTGCCCCACGCGGCGACCGCGCCGACGGTGCCGAGCGCCCGCTTCCACGGGTTCTCACCGGTCGGGAGCCGGCCCACGACGCGGCGGAGCGTGTCTCGGTCCATCGCGACCTGGTCGCGCAGGTCGGCGAGGGGCTGGCCGAGCTCGTCGCTCGCGTGATCGGCCGCCAGGCGAACCAGCGTCCAGACGGCCGCCGAGGCTCCGGCGAGGTGATCGTTCAGGTACGTGCGCAGTCGTGCGTCGTCCACGGCGCACCTGTTCCCGCGGCGAGGTGGACCCAAACCTCAGGCCGAGCGCCGCTCGCCGATGGAGTACATCAGGAAGGGGCCCTCGTCGCCCCACATCGCCTCGCGCTCGACCGTGAAGCCGAGCTTCTCGGCGATCCGGCGCGACGCGACGTTCTGCGCCAGGATCATCGAGACGATCCTCGTGAGGCCGAGCGTGCCGAGCCCGTGGTCGCGCCACGCGGCGCCGGCCTCGGTCGCGATCCCGCGCCCCCAGAAGGAACGGCGGGTGATCCACCCGAGCTCGACCTCGTCCACCCCCTCGACGACGGTTGGGATCAGGCCACAGTCGCCGACCAGCTCGCCGGTCTCGCGCCAGATCACGGCGCAGCGGCCGATCCCGTGCGACGCGTACCGAGCGACGTTCCGCTCGATCCACGACCGGGCGCCCTCGCGGGCGAGCGGGCCGCCCCACAGCACGAGCGCCTCGGCGTCGCCGAGAAGCGTCGCCATCTCGTCGAGGTCGTCGAGCGCGAGCGGACGAAGCGTCAGGCGCTCGGTCTGCAGGGCGGGGATGGTCCCGGGCATCTCTCCAGCGGGCCGGATGACGGGCCATCCTAGCCCGCGGTCGCGGGGTCCGTACTACGCTCCGGCTCGGTGGAGGAACGCTACGACCTCGTGGTCATCGGCGCCGGGCCGGCGGGCGAGCGCGGCGCGGCGCAGGCGGCCTACTTCGGCAAGCGCGTCGCGATCGTGGAGCGGGGGCCGGCCCCCGGCGGCGCCGCGGTGCACACGGGGACCCTGCCCTCGAAGACCCTGCGCGAGACCGCGCTGTTCCTCTCCGGTTACCGGCAGCGCGACCTGTACGGCGTGACCGTCGACGTAGACCCGGGGATGCTGGTGTCGCAGCTGCTGCAACGCAAGGACGCGGTCCGGGATCTGGAGGTCGAGCGCGCCGTCGGGAACCTCGACCGTCACGGCGTCGACACCGTGTCCGGCAGCGCCCGGCTCCTCGACCCGCACGGCGTCGAGGTGACCGCCGCCGAGGGCACGAGGCGGCTGGAGGCCGGCGTGGTCCTCATCGTGACCGGCTCCCACCCGTATCGGCCGCCCGGTATCCCGTACGACGACGCCGACGTGCACGACGCCGACGGGATCCTGCGGATCGAGCGCCTCCCGGACTCCCTGACGGTGCTGGGCGCCGGTGTGATCGGCTGCGAGTACGCGTGCATGTTCGCGGCGATGGGCGTGGACGTCCATGTCGTCGACCCTCGGCCCACCCTGCTGCCGTTCCTCGATCCGGAGATGGGCGAGCGGCTCGCCGCCGCGATGGTGAAGCTCGGCGTCAGCATGCACCTCGAGCGGCGGAATGAGCGGGTCGAGCGCACGTCGGACGGTCTCCGCTGCTGGCTGACCTCGGGGGACGAGATCGTGACCCACAGCGTGCTCGTCGCGTCGGGTCGGATGGGGAACACGGAGGGCCTGGACCTTCCTGCGGTGGGCGTCCGAACCGACGAGCGCGGCTACGTCCTCGTCGACGACGACTACCGCACCGACGTCCCGAGCGTCTACGCGGCCGGCGACGTGATCGGCTTCCCTGCGCTCGCGAGCGTGTCGATGGAGCAGGCGCGCGTCGCCGTGTGCCACGCGTTCGGGTTCACGTACAAGCGGCAGGTCTCGGAGCTGCTCCCGTACGGCGTGTACACGATCCCCGAGGTGAGCTGCGTCGGCCTCAGCGAGCCGGAGGCGGCCCACCGTGGCATCGACGTCGCCGTCGGACGCGGCTCGTTCCGCGACAACGTCCGCGGCCAGATCGTCGGCGACACCGAGGGCATGGTGAAGCTGGTGTTCGACCGCGCCACGCGCCGGCTCGTCGGCTGCCACTGCATCGGCGAGCACGCGTCCGAGCTGGTGCACCTCGGTCAGGCGGTCATCACGCTGGACGGCACGGTCGAGACGTTCATCGAGATGGTGTTCAACCACCCCACCCTCGGCGAGGTCTTCAAGTACGCGGCGTACGACGCACTGGCGACGATGGGTCCGCTGCCGGACCACCCGGGCCCGAGCGCGTAGCGGCCTTCGCGACCGCGCGGTCCGCGACGCGGTCGGCCACCCACGGGACGCCGTTCGCCAGCCGCGCGAGGAACCAGTTCCAGCCGCCCGGGTAGATCCGCTTCCGCCGGCGCGCGATGCCGTCCAGGATCGCGTCGACGACGACCTCGGGGCTGATCGGCTCGATCTTGCCCTGCATCGCGTCCTGCTCGGGAGGGTGCTGCGGGATCTCGGCGGCGAGGCCGGGGGTGTCGACGTCGGTCGGATACACCGAGGCGACGTGGATGCCGCGCGGCTTGAGCTCGGTGCGGAGCGTCTCGCACAGGCCGCGGACCGCGTACTTGGGCGGGGAGTACGCGGCCATGCCGAACACGCCCATGAGGCCGGCGAACGACGAGACGCAGACGATCGTCCCGCTCCCGCGCTCGAGCATCGAGGGCAGCGCCGACCGGATGCACCAGAGCGTGCCGAAGTAGTCGATCGCCATGTCGCGCTCGAACACGGCGTCGGGCAGGTCCTCGACGTAGCCGGGGTGCACGACGCCCGCGCACGTCACGAGGACGTCGACCGGGCCGTGGCGCTCGATCGCCGAGGCGATCGAGGCCGACGCCTGCGCGCGGTCGGACACGTCGGCCGGCGCCAGGTGGAGCGGGTGCGCCCCCTCGAGCGGCTCGGACCGCAGGCGCGCGAGGTCGCCGTCGTCGAGCGCGACCACCGAGACCCTCGCGCCGAGCGCTGCGACGCGCCGGACGAGCGCGAGACCGATGCCGCTCGAGCCGCCGGTGACGACCACGTGGCGCTCGCGCAGGTCGGGCGTCCGCATCCTCACGCGTACCTCACGACGAGGATCGCGGCGAGCAGCAACGCGCCCACGACGATGCCCGCGTTCAGCACGCCGCCGTGCTCGATGGCGAACATCCCGTGTTTCGCGAAGTACCCGAGGTCGATCACGCCGAGGAACGCGAGCATCCCGGCCGCGACGAGCGCGAGCGACGCGCCGAGCGGCTCCTCCAGCACCAGTAGGGCCGCGGAGGCCACGAGCGTCAGCGCGACGAGCATGTCCGGGAAGACGAACACCTCCTCGTGCTCGACGTAGCCCTGAGGAAGCCACGGCTCGTCGTGCGCCTCGCCACGCCACGTCAGCCAGAAGCCCGCGAACGCGACGGCCGCGATGACCTGCAGGGCCGCGACGAACCACGTGGCGGCGTCGTCGGTCACGGCGCGGTCGGGCTCGGTGTCTTGGGCTCGGTGCGGACGCGTTCGGGGACGACATCGCGGGCCCACACGTCGTCGAGCGTCTCGGCGCGCTTGACGACCTCGGCGTCGGCGCCGTGGACGAGGATCGAGGCCGGCCGCGGCAGCGCGTTGAAGTTCGACGCCGAGGACTCCTGGTACGCACCGGTCTCGAGGAGGGCGATCACGTCGCCCTGCTCGAGCTCCGGCACGCGGGCGCCCAGGTTGATGATGTCCGCGAAGCACGAGTGCCCGACGATGTCGGCGGTGAGCGTGCGCGGCTCGTTCGCGCGGTTCGCGACGACGTACGGATACCTGTTGCGGTCCATCGTGCCCCCCGCGAGGAAGAAGTACGTCGTGTCCGTCAGGACCCACGCGTACGGGTACGGGCGGGTCTGCCGCTTCACGACCTTGACCCGCGCGAGGTGGATCGCCGTGTCGCCGTAGAGCCAGCGTCCCGGCTCGACCTGCAGGCGGACGCCGTCGGTGGGGACGCCCTGCCGGAGGAGCTCGGTCCGAAGCGTGGTGGTGAGGGTCCGGGCGAAGTCCTCGATCGCCGGCGGATGCTTCGGCTCATGCTCGTTCGTGAGTATCGGGAGCACCTTGCCGATGATGCCGTGGTACGCGCGCTCGCCCAGGCCTCGGAGACCGACCATGAGCGGGTACGTGAGCGCGGTGAGGACGAACTCCGAGCGCGGCATCTCCTTGTTCATCGGGTCGCGCTTGCTCGGGAACCCCCCGCCGACGTCCAGCTCCTGCGGCTGCCAGCCGCCC
The DNA here is from genome assembly GCA_035762085.1 of Actinomycetota bacterium. Classification (GTDB taxonomy): domain Bacteria; phylum Actinomycetota; class UBA4738; order UBA4738; family HRBIN12; genus HRBIN12. The sequence continues at coordinate 53,225 of DASTPT010000137.1, forward strand.
CAGGCCCGGCTGAGCTCGCCGACCAGGCGCCCGAACCGGGTCATGAGCCCCTCCCAGTACCAGGTGCTCGGGTGGTGGCGGCCTTGGTGGACGTGGAGGCCGACGAGCTCGACGTTCGGCATCGTGAACACGCGGCGGCCCATCTCGACCAGGTACTCCTGCGGGATGCCGGACTTGTAGACCTGGATCGCGATGTCGACGGGGACGGTCGCCTGGCTGAAGTCGGACCGGCGCCAGAGCTGGGGGACGATCGACTTCACGCGGAAGCGGACCTTCGCGGTGGTGCCGAGCTCGGCGGCGACCTCCTGGATCAGGTCGATCTCGTGGACGTCCTCGACCGTGATGCGCACGCCGGCCTCGACGCACCGGCGGAGGTGCTCGCGGCGCTTGCCACCGCCGTTGACCGAGACCAGGTTGGCGTCGACGCCGGTACGGAGCACGCCGTCGAGCTCCTCGGGCGAGTACACGTCGGCGCCGGCGCCCTCCTCGGACAGGATGTGGCGGGTGGCGAGCATCGTGTTCGCCTTGAAGGCGGGAAGGACGTCGACGGGCCCGTCCGGCCAGCCGTCTGCGACGGCGGCGCGGATCCGGCGGAGGTTCGCGCGGAGCTGTGCCTCCGAGAACACGAAGATCGGCGAGCCGAAGCGCTCGACCAGCTCGACGGCATCCATCTCCTCGACGAACAGGCGGCCGCCCCGGATCGACAGGACGTCGGGCTCGGGCGCGGCGACGGGGTCGTGATCGGGCCGTGGTTGCGCGGACATCGTGGAGCCCCCTCTCGGCGCGCCTCGCGAGATGCGCGGCATCGCCGTGTGCGTTCGGGCGGCCCTCGCCGCCAGGGGAATCATGCCTCGCCCGCGGGCGGCGCGCGAGCCGAGACGCGGGCCGCGCGCCGTCCGACTAGCATCGACCTCGAGCCGCGGGGGGAAGGCCGCGGCCCACGCCCGCTCGGAAGGAGACCATCGTGCCCGCGGAGCCCACCCCCACCACCGCCACCCTGCCCGACCGCGCGCGTGTCGTGATCGTCGGCGGCGGCGTGATCGGCGCGAACGTCGCCTATCACCTCACGAAGCTCGGCTGGAAGGACGTGCTGCTCCTCGAGCGCCGAGCGCTCACGTCGGGCACAACCTGGCACGCCGCGGGGCTCATCACCTCCGCCGGGATGGCCCACGAGACCCTGCTGTGGATGGCCCGCTACACGCGGGACCTGTACGCCGGCCTCGAGGAGGAGACCGGGCAAGCCACCGGCTGGCGCCCGATCGGCCACCTCCACCTGGCCCGCACCCTGGAGCGCCTCGAGACCCTTCGGCGCGAGGCCGCCTTCGTCCGCGGGTTCGGCGTCGACAACCGCGAGATCTCGCCGACCGAGTTCCAGCGGATGTGGCCCGAGGCGCGGATCGACGACGTCCTCGCGGCCTTCCACGTCCCCGACGAGGGCCGGATCAACCCGGCCGACGTGACGATGGCGCTCACGAAGGGCGCCCGCACGGGCGGCGCCACGATCCTCGAGGGCGTCCCCGTCACCGGCTTCACCACCGAGCGCCACCGCGTGACCGGCGTCGTCACGCCGCAGGGCACCGTGGAGTGCGAGTACGTCGTCCTCGCCGCCGGCATGTGGAGCCGTCAGCTCGGCGAGCTCGCCGGCGTGAACGTCCCGCTCCAGGCCTCGGAGCACTACTACATGATCACGGAGCCGGTCGAGTGGGCGCATCCCGACCTCCCGGTCGTCGAGGACCCCGACCTGTACGGCTACTACCGCGAGGAGGGCGGCGGGATCCTCGTCGGCCTCTTCGAGCCCGTCGGCGGCCCCTGGTCCGTCGACCGGGTTCCCGAGGAGATCGAGTTCGCCAGCCTGCCGCCGGACTGGGACCGCGTCGGCCCGTACCTGGATCGCGCGATGGACCGCTTCCCGCGACTGCGCGAGGCGGGCATCAAGACGATGTTCTGCGGGCCCGAGTCGTTCACGCCCGACCTCGGCCCGATGATGGGCGAGGCGCCCGAGCTCGACGGCTTCTTCGTCGCCGCCGGGATGAACTCGCTCGGCATCCTGCTCGGCGGCGGCGTCGGCGCGCTCACCGCGCGGTGGATCGTCGACGGCGTCCCCGACCAGGACGTGATGGGCTTCGCGATCGACCGCACCCAGCCGCACGAGACCACGCAGCGGTTCCGCCACGACCGCACGGTGGAGCAGCTCGGCGCGCTCTTCGGCGACGCCGTGTGGCCGAACTGGCACCCGAGCACCGGGCGGAACGTCCGGCGCTCCGCGATCCACGACCGGCTCGCCGCCGGGGGCGCCTCGTTCTCGGCCACCTCGGGCACCGAGTACCCCGAGTGGTTCGCCGGCCCCGGCGGCGACACGCATCAGACGCTCGGCTGGCACCGCGACGAGTCGTTCCCGCATCAGGCCGAGGAGCACCGCGCGATCCGCGAGGCCGTCGGCGCGATCGACATGTCGCTGATGGCGAACATCATCGTGCAGGGCCGCGACGCCGAGGCGGTCCTCAACACGCTGAGCGCGAACGACGTCTCGGTCCCCCTCGGCCGGATCGTCTACACCCAGTGGCTGAACGAGCGCGGCGGGATCGAGGCCGACGTGACCGTGACACGCCTGGCCGAGGACCGGTTCATGGTCGTCTCGACCGACCTCACGCACCGCCGCGTGCTCGCCCGCCTGCGCCGGTACACGCCCGAGGGCGCCCACGTCGCGGTCACGGACATCTCGGCCGGCACCTGCCTGATGACGGTCCAGGGCCCGCGCTCCCGCGAGCTGCTTTCCCGTCTGTCCAGCGCGGACCTGTCGAACGAGGGTTTCCCGTACCTCACGGCGCGCGAGATCGACGTCCACTACGCGCGCGTGCTCGCGATGCGCGTGACGTACGTCGGGGAGCTCGGCTGGGAGCTCCACGTGCCGGCCGACCTGGCCCTCACGGTCTACGACGCGCTCGTCGAGGCCGGCCAGGACCTCGGCTACCGCGACGTCGGGCTGCTCGCGATGAACAGCCTCCGGCTCGAGAAGGGCTACCGGGACTACGGCCTCGACGTGGACAACACGGACACGCCGACCGAGACCGGCCTGGACCTCTTCGTCGCGTGGGACAAGCGGGGCGGGTTCGTCGGCCGCGACGCGCTGCTCGAGGAGCGCGAGGCCGGCCCGCCGAAGCGGCGCCTGGTCCAGTTCCTGCTCGAGGACCCCGAGCCGCTGCTGTTCGGCGGCGAGCCGATCCTGCGCGAGGGCGAGTGGGTCGGGTACAACCGTATCGGCGCGTACGGGCACACGCTCGGCGGCTCGGTGGGTCTGGGCATGGTCGAGGACCCGGCCGGCATCCCGCCCGAGGCGATCGGCGACGGGAAGTTCGAGCTCGAGGTCAACGGGGCCCGCTTCGCGGCGAGAGCCTCGCTCACGCCGCTCTACGACCCGAGGCGGGAGCGCATCAAGGCCTGAGGGCGTATAGGCTCCGCCCGTGAGCCAACCGGATGAGGGGGACCGGCCCGACCAGCGCAACCTCGTGCTGATCCTCGCGAGGGCGTTCGCGTCGAACCTCGCGGCGGCCATGTTCCTCGTCGACGCGGAGGGAACCGTCGTCTACTACAACGAGGCGGCGGAACAGGCGCTCGGGCGGCGGTTCATCGAGGGCCATGGGATGCCGGCGAGCGAGTGGTCCACCGTCTTCGCCCCGAGCGACCCCGGCGGGAGGCCGGTCGCGTTCGAGGATCTCCCGATCGGGATCGCGCTCCTCCAGCGGGTGCCGGCGCACGGCGTCCTGTCGATCACCGGCACCGACGGCGTCGCACGCCAGATCGAGGTCACGGGGATCCCCTTGTTCGCCCACGTCGACGACTTCGTCGGCGCCGTCGCGATCTTCTGGGAGCCCTAGGAGCGCCCGTGCACGTGCGGATCCGGGGGTGCCGCGGGACGATCGCGAGCCCGGGCGCCGACACGATGCGGTACGGCGGCAACACCTCGTGCGTCGAGGTCCGCCTCTCGAGCGGACGTGTCGCGATCCTGGACGCAGGGACCGGCATCCGCGAGCTCGGCGTCCAGCTGATGGACGAGGGCGTGACGCGGATCGACCTTCTCCTCACGCATCTGCACGTCGACCACCTCGAGGGTCTCGGCACCTTCGCGCCGATCTGGTCGCCGGACGTCGAGCTCCACATCTGGGGTCCGGCCTCGCCTCTCGCCTCGCTGGCCGAGCGGATCGCGACGTACTTCTCGCCACCGCTGTTCCCCGCTGTCCTGCCGGAGGTCGCCGCTCGGATCGAGTTCCACGACGCGTCCGGGCACGAATGGGAGGTCGACGGCGTCCGGATCTCGTCCGACGCGATCGTGCACCCGGGCGCGACCGTCGGCTACCGGATCCGTGAGGGCGATCGCGTCCTCGCGTTCCTCACCGACCACGAGCCGGCCCTCGCGGCGGACCTCCGCAGGACCCCGACCGAGTGGATCAGCGGGTACGCCCTGATGGACGGCGCGGACCTCCTGATCCACGACTGCCAGTACACGCCCGAGGAGTACACGACGCGCATCGGGTTCGGGCACTCCTCGACCGAGCACGTCGCCACGCTCGCCGAGCGAGCCGGGGCCGGGCGCCTCGTGATGTACCACCACGACCCGATGCACTCGGACGCGCAGCTCGAGGCGATGCGCGCCGACGTCCTCCGGCGGTGGGAGGTCGACGAGGACCGCGTGGTCCTGGCCGCCGAGGGCGACACCTTCGACCTCTGACCGGTCGTGAAGGCCCGCCGCCCCTAGGATGGCCGTCGTGCGGATCGTCCTGTGGCATGGCTGGCTCCTCGAGGGCTCGGGCTCGAACATCGCCGCCGCGCGCGTGGCCGAGGTCCTGCGCGCCGCGGGCCACGACGTGCTGCTGATGTGCCAGGAGGGTCACCCCGAGCGGTACCCGTGGATCGACGCGGTCGGGACGGTCGGGCCCGACGGCGTCGCGATCTCGGCGGCCGAGACCGGCGGCGCCGGCCCCGGACGGTGCGTCCTGCTCCGGCCAGACATCGGGACGCTCCTGCCCGTGTTCGTCCTCGACGAGTACGAGGGCTTCGCCACGGTGAAGACGTTCCTCGACCTGACCGACGAGGAGCTCGACGCCTACCTGGCGCGCAACGTCGAGGCGCTCCGCACCGCCGCCGACTGGCACGGGTCCGAGATCGCGATCGCCGGTCACGCGATCCCGGGCGCGGCGGTCGCCCGACGGGCGCTCGGCGACGGCGCATACATCGCGAAGATCCACGGGAGCGACGTCGAGTACGCGCTGCGGCCGCAGCAGCGTTACCGCGACCTCGCGGGTGAGGGCCTCCGGGCGGCCCGCGCGGTGATCGGTCCGAGCGCCGACGTGCTCGGCCGCCTGACCGAGCTCGTCCCCGGGGTCGAGCACCTCGGCCGGATCGTGCCGCCCGGCGTCGATGCGGGCGGGTTCCGGCCGCTCCCCCGCCGCGACGCCCTGCTCGAGGCCGCAGGGCGGCTCGAGGCCGAGGCCGCGACGATCGTCGGCGGGCGGCCCGAGGGTCTCGACGCGGAGGTCGCCCGCGCGCTCGCCGATCGCGACGCCGACGCGCTCGACGCGCTCGCCCATCGGTACGATCAGGCGATGCCCGACGTCGCCGCCGCGTCGACGCTCCGGGCTGTGGCCGAGCGCGCACGCCCGCTCGTCGGCTACTTCGGCAAGCTGATCCCGCAGAAGGGGGTCGAGCTCCTCCTGCAGGCGGCAGGCTCGACCGAGGCGGACCCCGACGTCCTCGTCGTCGGCTTCGGCCTGCACCGTGAGTGGCTCACCGCCCTCCGGATCGCGCTCGCCGGCGACGGGCTCGCGTGGCTCGAGGACACGGGGCGGCTGGCGCTCGACCCGGAGCCCGCGCCCGGACGCCGCGGCGGCGACGGGACCCTCGCGTTCACCGGCCGGCTCGACCACCGCTTCGCCCCGGGTGTGCTCGCCGCGATGGACGTACTCGTCGTGCCGTCGATCCTCGAGGAGGCCTTCGGCATGGTCGCCGCCGAGGGTGCCTCGGCGGGGGCCCTCCCGCTCGTCGCTCGCCACTCCGGCCTGGCCGAGGTCGCCTCGGCGCTCGAACGCGAGGTCGGCGTGCCCGGCCTGTTCTCGTTCGAGCCGGGCCCGGGCGCGTCCGCCCGGCTCGCCGAGGGCATCGACCGACTCCTCGTGCTGCCGAGCGAGGAGCGACGCGCGCTCGCCGAGACCATCAGCGCGTTCGTCGCGCGCGGATGGTCCTGGGAGCGCACCGCCGAGGGCCTCCTCGACGCCGCCACCGCCTAGCCCCGGTTTGTGCCCGGTTCGGCCGCGCGGCAGACTTCGGCCATGAGCCCGCGAACCCTCGACCCGCTGTCCGACGCCGACCTCGACCGTCTCCACGACGCGGCGCTCGCCGTCCTGTGGGACCCGGGCGCGCGCATCACCACCGCCGAGGCGCGCGCCCTCCTCCTCGAGCACGGCGCGACGCTCGAGGGCGAGGATCTGGTCCGCATCCCCGCCCACCTGGTCGAGCAGGCCCTCGAGCGAGCTCCGTCGCGCTTCACGATCTTCGACCGAGCGGGCGTGCCGGCGATGGAGCTGGGCGCCGGGAGCGTCTACGTCGGTGCCGGCGTGACGAACCTCAACTACCTGGACCCCCGCGACCGCTCCGTCGTGCCCTTCACGCTGGAGGCGACCGCCGAGTCCACGCGCCTGGCCGACGCGCTGCCGAACATCGACTTCGTCGCCACTCCCGGTGTGACGCGGCCCTCCGACGATCTGCCGCTCCAGGTCGTGAACCAGTCCGAGTTCCTCGCGATGGTCACGAACACGACGAAGCCGCTGATGCCGCTCATCGCCGGCGGCCCCGAGCTCGCGGATATCTACGACATGGCCGAGCTCGTCGCCGGTGGCGCCGACGCACTACGCGAGCGCCCGTTCCTCGTGCCGTACCTGAACTCGGTCTCGCCGATGCTGTTCAACCCCGAGACGCTGGACAAGCTGTTCGTCGCCGTCGACCGCGGGATGCCGGTGTGCTGCCAAGCCGCGCCGCAGGTCGGGGCGACCGGGCCGGTGACGATCGCCGGCACGCTCGTCGTCGCGGCGGCCGAGACGCTCGTCGGCCTCGTGCTCGCACAGCTCCGCCGGCCCGGCACGCCGTTCGTGAGCGGCACCGTTCCGTTCGTGATGGACATGCGGTTCGGCACCGTGACGGCCGGCGGGCCCGACGGTGTGCGCTTCACGCTCGCGATGGGCCAGCTCTGCCGGCGCTGGGGCCTGCCGATGGTGGGGATGAGCTTCGGGGGCGACGCGAAGGACGCCGACGAGCAGGCGGCGCTCGAGACCGGCTTCTACGGCTTCGGCACCGTGCTCGCGGGCGTCGACCTGGTGTTCGACGCCGGCTGCGTCGAGGGCGGCCTGCTGTTCTCGCCCGAGCTCCTCGTGATCGCCGACGAGCTCGTCGGCATGACCCGTCGCGCGGTCGAGCCGATCGAGGTGAGCGACGACACGATCGCGCTCGACGTGATCCGCGAGGTGGGCGCGGGCAACGTGTTCCTCGGCGAGCAGCACACGCTCCGGCACTTCCGCGAGCTGTGGTCGCCGCGCCTGCTCTCGTGGGACGGCCGTCTCCAGTGGGAGACGGCCGGC
>DASTPT010000138.1:0-16754 GCA_035762085.1 Actinomycetota bacterium
CGCCAAGCCGGGGAGCATCACCCCGCACACCGAGTTCACCGGCCAGGTCTACGTCCTGTCCAAGGAGGAGGGCGGGCGCCACACGCCGTTCTTCAACGGCTACCGGCCCCAGTTCTACTTCCGCACGACCGACGTGACCGGGTCGCTGAACCTGCCCGAGGGCGTCGAGATGGTGATGCCCGGGGACAACGTCGAGATCACCGTCGAGCTGATCGCGCCGATCGCGATGGAGGAGGGCCTGCGCTTCGCGATCCGCGAGGGCGGCCGCACCGTCGGCTCCGGCCGCGTGACGAAGATCGTCAAGTAGGGACGAGGACGAGAGGAACGGGGAAGAGGACGCAGTGGCCGGACCGAGGATCCGCATCAAGCTCCGGGCGTACGACCACCGGATGCTCGACGTCGCCGCGCGCGAGATCGTCGAGCACGTCACGCGCACGGGGGCGAAGGTCGTCGGGCCGGTCCCGCTGCCGACCGAGCGGTCCGTCTACACGGTGATCCGCTCGCCCCACAAGTACAAGGACTCGCGCGAGCACTTCCAGATGCTCACGCACAAGCGGCTCATCGACATCGTGGACGCCACCTCGAAGACGGTCCAGGAGCTCCAGCGCCTGAACCTGTCCGCCGGGGTCGACATCGAGATCAAGCTCTGACATGGCCGACGTCAAGGGCATCTTGGGCACGAAGCTGGGGATGACCCAGATCTTCGACGACACGCGGGCCATCCCCGTCACGGTGATCAAGGCCGGCCCGTGCTACGTCGCGCAGGTCAAGACGCCCGAGCGCGACGGGTACTCGGCCGTTCAGCTCGCGTACGGCGACGTGCGCGAGCGGAACGTGACCAGGCCGATGCGCGGCCACTTCGACGCGCACGGCGGCCAGGCCGGCCGCTACGTCGTCGAGGTCCGCACCGAGGACACCAGCGGGTTCGAGCCCGGCCAGGAGCTCCGCGCCGACGTGTTCCAGCCCGGCGACCTCACCGACGTCGTCGGGGTCAGCAAGGGCAAGGGGTTCGCCGGCGTGATGAAGCGCCACGGGTTCGGCGGCCTCGGCAGCAGCCACGGCACCGAGCGCAAGCACCGCTCGCCCGGCGCGATCGGCGCGTGCGCCACGCCGAGCCGCGTGTTCAAGGGCATGCGGATGGCGGGCCAGATGGGCAACGAGCGCGTCACGGTCCTCAACCTCGAGGTCGTGCAGGCCGACGCCGAGCGCAACCTCCTGCTCGTCAAGGGCGCGGTCCCCGGGCCGAACGGCGGCCTGCTGATGGTGCGCTCCGCCGTGAAGGCGCCGGTGGGGGGCAAGCGCTGATGGCCACCGTGAAGGTCCTCGACCAGTCGGGCAAGGAGGTCGCCGAGCGCGAGCTCGCCGCCGAGGTCTTCGAGGCCAAGGTCTCGGTCCCGCTGATGCACCAGGTGGTCGTCGCCGGGATGGCGTCGATCCGCCGCGGGACGCACTCGACGAAGACGCGGGGCGAGGTCCGCGGCGGCGGCAGGAAGCCGTGGCGCCAGAAGGGCACCGGCCGCGCGCGCCAGGGCTCGATCCGCGCGCCGCAGTGGACCGGCGGCGGCGTGGCCCACGGGCCGCAGCCGCGCACCCACGACATGCGCGTGAACAAGAAGATGAAGCGCGGCGCGCTCCGCTCGGCGCTCACCGACGCCCTGCAGAGCGGCAAGCTCGCGGTCCTCGACGAGCTCCGGTTCGACGAGCCGAAGACGAAGCGGGCCGCCGAGGTGCTCGAGGCGCTCGAGCTCGTCGGCCGGATCCTGCTGGTCCTGCCGGGCCCGACCGAGGACGGCGCCGTCGAGAAGTCGTTCCGCAACATGCCGCAGACCCGGATCGCCTACGCCCGCAGCCTGGGCGTGTACGAGGTGATCGCGGCCGACCGCGTGGTGTTCACGCGCTCGGCGCTCGACGTGCTCGAGGGCGCGGCGCCCGGGCCGGCGCCGGCGACGGCCGAGCCCCCGACCGAGGAGGAGGACGCCGAGTGAAGGCCGCGCGCGACGTCATCATCCGCCCGATCGTGAGCGAGAAGTCCTACGCGGGCCTCGAGCAGAACACGTACACGTTCCTCGTGGACCCGCGCGCGAACAAGACGGAGATCAAGGAGGCGATCCAGACGATCTGGAACGTCCAGGTGACCTCCGTGAACACGCTGAACCGCCGCGGGAAGTGGAAGCGGCGCGGCTGGACGAAGGGCAAGCGCCCCGACCAGAAGCGCGCGATCGTCACGCTCGCGCCGGGCGACACCATCGAGATCTTCGAGGCGGGGAAGTAGCGGGATGGCCGTTCGCAAGTACAAGCCGACGACGCCGGGCCGACGCGGCGCCAGCGTGAACTCCTTCGAGGACATCACGCGCGCCCGGCCCGAGCGCTCGCTCGTCGAGAAGGGCCGCAAGAAGGCCGGCCGCAACAACAAGGGCCGGATCACGATGCGGCACCAGGGCGGCGGGACGAAGCGTCGGTACCGGCAGATCGACTTCAAGCGGAACAAGGACGGCATCCCGGCGAAGGTCGCGCACATCGAGTACGACCCGAACCGGACGGCCCGGATCGCGCTGCTGCACTACGCCGACGGCGAGAAGCGCTACATCCTGGCGCCGAACGGCCTGTCCGCCGGCGACCGGCTGATGTCCGGCGAGGGCGCCGACGTCCGTCCCGGCAACGCGCTGCCGCTCCGCAACATCCCGGTGGGCACCACGGTGCACGCCGTCGAGCTGAAGCCCGGCGGCGGGGCGAAGATGGCGCGCTCGGCCGGCGCCAGCACCCAGGTCATGGCCAAGGAGGGCGGGTACGCGACGCTGCGGCTGCCCTCGGGCGAGACCCGGATGGTGCTCGCCACGTGCAAGGCCACCGTCGGCGAGGTCGGCAACGCCGAGCACGAGCTCGTGCAGCTCGGCAAGGCGGGGCGGAACCGCTGGAAGGGCAAGCGGCCGTCGGTGCGCGGCGTGGCGATGAACCCCGTGGACCACCCGCTCGGCGGCGGCGAGGGCAAGAGCTCGGGCGGCCGGCACCCCACGTCGCCGTGGGGCAAGAAGGAGGGCCGCACGCGGAAGAAGAACAAGGCGTCGAACAAGATGATCGTGCGGCGCCGCGGGAAGGGGCGTGGCTAGTGCCTCGGTCGATCAAGAAGGGTCCGTTCGTCGACGACCACCTGATGGGCCGGGTCGTCGAGATGAACAAGCGTGGCGACAAGCGGGTCATCCGGACCTGGTCGCGCCGCTCGACGGTCGTGCCCGAGATGGTGGGGCACACGATCGCGGTGCACGACGGCCGCAAGCACGTGCCCGTGTACATCTCCGAGTCGATGGTGGGACACAAGCTCGGGGAGTTCGCGCCGACGCGGACGTTCCGGTCGCATGCGCGGTCGGAGCGGAGCAGCTCGGTCAGGTAGCGGGGAGGACATGGAGGCGAAGGCGACGGTCAAGTACGTGCGGATCAGCCCGCCGAAGGCTCGGCGCGCGATCGATCTCATCCGCGGCCGCCAGGTCGAGGAGGCGCAGCGCATCCTGCGCTTCTCGAACCTGGGCGCCGCTCGGACGATCGAGAAGGCGTTGAGCTCGGCCGTGGCGAACGCCGAGCAGACGCCGGGCGTCATCCCGCAGAACCTGGTCGTGGACCGCGCCTTCGTCGACGAGGGCCCCACGCTGAAGCGGTGGCGCCCGCGCGCCTACGGCCGCGCCACGCGGATCCGCAAGCGCACCTCGCACATCACGCTCGTCGTCAGATCGCTGGAGGGGGAGTAGTCGGTGGGTCACAAGGTCAACCCGTACGGGCTCCGGCTGGGGGTCATCTACCCCTGGAAGTCCAACTGGTACGCCGGCCGCGACTACGCCGACCAGCTCCACGAGGACGTCTGGATCCGCAAGCACATCCGCTCGCGGCTGTCCCGCGCGGGGATCTCCTCGATCGACATCGAGCGCAAGGGCGACCAGATCTGGGTCTACATCCGCACGGCCCGTCCCGGGATCGTGATCGGCCGCAAGGGGGCAGAGGTCGACCGGATCCGCAAGGACGTCGAGCGGGTCACGAAGAAGCGCGTGGACGTGAAGGTCGAGGACATGAACTCGGCCGCGTCCGAGGCGCGCCCCGAGACCGACGCCACGCTGCTCGCGCAGGGCGTGGCCGAGCAGCTCGCCGGCCGCGTGTCGTTCCGCCGCGCGATGCGTCGGGCGGTCCAGACCGCGATGCGCTCGGGCGCGCTCGGCGTGCGGGTGCAGTGCGGCGGCCGCCTGGGCGGCACCGAGATGTCCCGCCGCGAGTGGTACCGGGAGGGCCGCGTCCCGCTCCACACGCTCCGCGCGAAGATCGACTTCGGCACCGCCCTCGCCAAGACGACGTTCGGGACGATCGGCGTGAAGGTGTGGGTCTACCACGGCGACGAGATCCCGCTCGCCGAGCAGGAGACCGAGCGCCTGCGCGCCCGCGCCCTGGCCCACGTGACCAGCGGAGCCGGCGCGCCGAGCGCCACGCCGGACACCGAGCAGCCGGAGGCCGCGACGGCGGCGACGCCCGAGCCGAAGCCCGCCGCCGAGGCCAAGCCCGAGCCGCCCAAGGCCGAGGAGCCCAAGCCCGAGCCGCCGAAGGCCGAGGAGCAGCCGAAGGCCGAGGAGCCGACGGCGCCCGCGGTGGAGGCCGCCCCCGAGGCGACGGCCGGCGCCGCCCCCGAGGCGACGCCGGAGGCACCCGAGCAGCCGGAGGAGCGGGCCTGATGCTGGCGCCGAAGAAGGTCAAGCACCGCAAGGTGCACCGCGGCCGTCGCCGCGGCCGGGCGAAGGGCGCCACCGAGGTGCACTTCGGCGACTACGGGCTGGTCGCGCTCGAGCCGGCGTGGATCACGAACCGCCAGATCGAGGCCGCCCGTGTCGCGATCACCCGGCACATCCGCCGCGGCGGGAAGGTGTGGATCAACATCTTCCCCGACAAGCCCTTCACGAAGAAGCCGGCCGAGACCCGGATGGGCTCGGGCAAGGGCAACCCCGAGGGCTGGGTCGCCGTCGTGAAGCCCGGCCGCGTGATGTTCGAGCTCTCGGGCGTGTCCGAGCCGCTCGCGCGCGAGGCCATGCTGCGCGCCGCGCACAAGCTGCCGATCAAGACGAAGTTCATCACCCGAGCGGGGGGGATGGAGTAGTGGCGAAGGTCCGCGAGATCCGGGACCTCGGCGAGGACGAGCTGATGCAGCGGCTCGAGTCGCTGAAGGAGGAGCTGTTCAACCTGCGCTTCCAGCTCGCGACCGGGCAGCTCGACAACCCGATGCGGATCAAGCAGGCGCGCCACGAGGTCGCGAGGATCCTCACCGTCCTGCGCGAGCGCCAGATCGAGGAGGAGCTCGGCGTGCCGCAGGCCGCCGGGGCCGAGGAGGACCGTTGAGCGACGAGCAGGGACAGCAGCGGGGCCGCCGGAAGGTGCGGGTCGGCGTGGTCGTGTCCGACGCGATGGACAAGACCGTGCTCGTCCGGATCGACCGCACGATGCGGCACCCGCTCTACAAGAAGACCGTGCGGCGCAGCTCGAAGCTCGCGGCGCACGACGAGCACAACGACGCGCACGTGGGCGACACCGTCCGCGTGATGGAGACCCGTCCGCTCTCGAAGACGAAGCGCTGGCGCATCGTCGAGGTCGTCGAGCGGGCGAAGTAGGGGGATCGGTGATCCAGCAGGAGTCGCGGTGCAAGGTGGCGGACAACACGGGGGCCAAGGAGGTCCTGTGCATCCGCGTGCTCGGCGGCAGCCACAAGCGCTACGCGCGGGTCGGCGACGTGATCGTCGGCTCGGTGAAGGACGCGCTGCCGGGCGGCGCCGTGAAGAAGGGCGAGGTCGTCCGCGCGGTCGTCGTGCGCACCGCGAAGGAGCGCCGCCGGTCCGACGGCTCCTACATCCGGTTCGACGACAACGCCGTGGTGCTGATCAACGAGCAGCGGAACCCGCGCGGCACCCGCATCTTCGGGCCCGTGGCGCGCGAGCTCCGCGAGAAGCGCTTCATGAAGATCATCTCGCTCGCTCCGGAGGTGCTGTGATGCCGGGCGTCGACATCAAGAAGGACGACAACGTGCGGGTGATGAGCGGCAAGGACCGCGGTCACACCGGTCGCGTGATCCACGTCATGCCCCGCGAGGGCAAGGTCATGGTCGAGGGCGCCGCGCGCGCGAAGAAGCACCAGCGGGCCACGGGCAAGCGCTCGACCTCGGGCCAGCAGCTGCAGCAGGGCGGCATCATCGACACCGAGCTGTACATCGACATCTCGAACGTCCAGCTCGTGTGCCGGTCGTGCGGCAACCCCACCCGCGTGGGGCACGTCGTCAACGCCGACGGCGACAAGGTCCGGATCTGTCGGAAGTGCGAGGCCGAGCTGTGAGCGACACCTACGTCCCCCGTCTGAAGGTCCGGTTCCGGCAGGAGGTGCTCCCGCGCCTGCAGCAGGAGCTGGGCATGGACAACCCGATGCAGGTCCCGCGCCTGGAGAAGGTCGTGATCAACATGGGTGTGGGAGACTCGCTGAAGGACGGCCGCCTGATGGAGGCCGCCGTCGAGGACCTGCAGACCATCACCGGCCAGCGGCCGGTGGTGACCCGGGCCCGCCAGTCGGTCGCCGGCTTCAAGATCCGCGAGGGCATGCCGATCGGCGTCAAGGTCACCCTGCGGGGCGACCGGATGTGGGAGTTCGTCGACCGCCTGGTGTCGATCGCGATCCCGCGCATCCGGGACTTCCGCGGGCTGAACCCCAGGTCGTTCGACGGCCACGGCAACTTCACGCTCGGGCTGACCGAGCAGCTGATCTTCCCCGAGATCGACTACGACAAGGTCGCGAAGGTCCGGGGCATGGACATCACGGTGGCCACCACCGCGAAGACGGACGACGAGGGCAGGGCGCTGCTCGTCGCGCTGGGCTTCCCCTTCGAGGGGATCCCGGTCGTGGCGGCGGCCTCCTGAGAGGGACGGACATGGCGAAGAAGGCACTGATCGAAAAGCAGGAGCGCAAGGGGAAGTACAAGGTGCGCGAGTACACGCGGTGCCGCCGGTGCGGCCGCTCGCGGGCCGTGTACCGGAGGTTCCTGTTGTGCCGCATCTGCTTCCGCGAGCTGGCCCACGCCGGCGAGCTTCCGGGGGTGACGAAGGCCTCATGGTGAGACTCGCCACCCACGTCTCGGATCCGATCGGCGACATGCTCACCCGGATCCGCAACGCGAACCTGGCCTACAAGGACGACCTGCTGGTCCCGGCCTCGAGGATGAACGACGCCCTGCTGCGGATCCTCGCGGCCGAGGGCTTCATCGAGCGCTATGCCCCCGAGGGCGAGGGCATCGAGCGCACGTTCCGCGTCACCCTCCGTTACGGCGCGAAGCGCGAGCGCACGATCACCGGCCTGAAGCGGGTCAGCAAGCCCGGACGCCGCGTCTACGCGCGCCGGGGGTCGCTCCCGCGCGTGCTCGGCGGGCTGGGGATCGCCATCCTGTCCACCTCGCAGGGTGTCATGACCGACCGCGACGCCGCCCGCAAGGGCATCGGCGGCGAGGTCCTGGCGTACGTGTGGTGAGCCCATGAGTCGCATCGGAAAGCAGCCGATCGAGATCCCGAGCGGCGTCGACGTGTCCGTCGGCGAGGACTCGCTCGTGACCGTGAAGGGCCCGCGCGGCACGCTCACCCAACGCCTGCACCCCGAGATGCGCATCGTCCAGGAGGAGGGTGTCGTCCGGGTCGAGCGTCCGAGCGACGAGGGCGTCCACCGGAGCCTCCACGGGCTCACGCGCACGCTCCTCGCGAACATGGTCGAGGGCGTCACGAAGGGGTACGAGAAGCGCCTGGCGATCGTCGGCGTCGGCTACCGCGCCGCGATGAAGGGCGGGGACCTCGAGATCCAGGTCGGCTACTCGCACCCGGTCGTGGTCTCGGCGCCCGAGGGCATCGAGTTCGAGACCCCGACGGCCACCTCGATCGTGGTGCGGGGCAACGACAAGCAGCAGGTGGGCGAGGTCGCCGCGAACATCCGGAAGATCCGCAAGCCCGAGCCGTACAAGGGCAAGGGCATCCGGTACGAGAACGAGTACGTGCGCAAGAAGGCCGGGAAGGCCGCGAAGGGAGCCGTCGCCTGATGGACGCGAAGACGAAGCGCACCGCGCGTCTGCGCCGGCACACCCGCGTGCGGAAGAAGATCTCGGGCAGCGCCGAGCGCCCGCGTCTGGCCGTGTTCCGCTCGAACCGCCACATCTACGCCCAGTTGATCGACGACGTGCAGGAGCGCACGCTCGCGGCGGCCTCGGACCGCGAGGTCTCGGGCGCGACGAAGACCGAGGCCGCGAAGGCGGTCGGCGAGCTCCTCGCGGAGCGCGCGAAGCAGGCCGGCATCGAGCGCGTGGTCTTCGATCGCGGGGGCCGCCTCTACCACGGCCGCGTGGCCGCGCTGGCCGATGCGGCCAGGGAGAAGGGACTGCAGATCTGATGCGTCGATACGACAACCAGGGCGAGAAGAGCATCTACGAGGAGCGGGTCATCTCGATCAACCGGGTGGCCAAGGTCGTGAAGGGTGGCCGGCGCTTCTCGTTCGCCGCGCTGGTCGTCGTCGGCGACGGGGCCGGGCGCGTGGGTCTGGGCTACGGCAAGGCCAAGGAGGTGCCCGCCGCGATCCAGAAGGGGGTCGAGGAGGCCAAGCGCAAGATGTTCGACGTGCCGATGATGGGCACGACGATCCCGCACGAGGTCATCGGCGAGGACGGCGCCGGCGTGGTGCTGCTCAAGCCGGCCGCGCCCGGAACCGGCGTGATCGCCGGCGGCCCGGTCCGCGCCCTCGTGGAGTGCGCCGGGATCAAGGACATCCTGAGCAAGTCGATGGGGTCCTCGAACGGCATCAACATCGTGAAGGCGGCCGTGAACGGCCTGCAGTCGCTGAAGCGCCCCGAGCACGTCGCGCGGATCCGCAAGCGCGAGCTGTACGAGGTCGCCCCCAGGCCCATGCTCGAGGCCGTGGCCGCGGCGAAGGAGCGCCTGGCCGCCACGCGCGCCGCGAAGCTCGAGGAGGTCTACGCCGACCAGGCAGAGCGCGCCGCCAACCCCCAGCGCCGCGACCGCGGCGGCTACCGCCAGGGAGGCCGCCGGTGAGCAAGCTGAAGGTCACGCAGGTCCGCAGCGTCATCGACCGGCCGAAGGACCAGAAGGACACGGTCCGCCGCCTGGGGCTGCACCGCATCAGCGACACGGTGATCAAGGACGACCGGCCCGAGATCCGCGGCATGATCGCGAAGGTCCGGCACCTCGTCCGCGTCGAGGAGGTCGAGGAGGTGGACGCGTGAAGCTGCACCACCTGAAGCCGGCCGAGGGCGCCCGCAAGGACCGCGACCGGGTCGGTCGCGGCCGCGCCGGCGTGCGCGGCAAGACCGCCGGGCGCGGCACGAAGGGCTACCTGGCCAAGCACAACCCGAAGCAGGGGTTCGAGGGCGGCCAGATGCCGTACTCGCGCCGCGTGCCCAAGCTCAAGGGGTTCACGAACCCGAACCGGGTCGAGTACGCGGTCGTGAACGTCGAGACGCTCGGGAAGGTGTTCACGGGCGGCGAGGTCGATCCGGCCGCCCTGCTCGAGCACGGGCTGGTCCGCAAGGGCCGGCCGGTGAAGGTGCTCGGTCGGGGCGAGCTGCAGACGGCCCTGGTCGTGCGGGCTCAGGCGTTCTCGGACACCGCGAGACAGAAGATCGAGCAGGCGGGGGGCCGAGCCGAGGTCATCCCCTGACCGGCGTAGGATAGGACGGACGTGCTCAGAGCCTTCGTCAACGCCTTCAAGGTCCCCGACCTCCGCAACAAGATCCTCTTCACGCTGTTCATCATCGCCGTGTACCGGTTCGGCTCGCACGTGCCGGTGCCGGTGGTGGACATCGGGATCCTGCAGGACGCGCTCGAGGCCCAGGGGCAGCAGGGGTTCCTGAACTTCATCGACCTGTTCTCGGGCGGGGCGCTGACACGGATGGCGGTGTTCGGCCTGGGCATCATGCCGTACATCACCAGCAGCATCATCATGCAGCTGCTGACGGTCGTGATCCCCAAGCTCGAGCAGTGGCAGAAGCAGGGCGAGCAGGGCATCAAGAAGATCAACCAGTGGACCCGCTACGTGACCGTCGTCCTGGCGCTCCTGCAGTCCACCGGCCTGGTGTTCCTGTTCCACTCGGAGAACGCGACCACCGGCCTCGGCGTCGACATCTTCCCGGCCGGCGAGTTCACGGCCGCGAACGTCTCGCTGATCGTCCTGGTGATGACGGCCGGCACCGCGATGATCATGTGGATGGGTGAGCTGATCACCCAGCGCGGCATCGGCAACGGGATGTCGGTCCTGATCTTCACCAGCGTGATCTCGCGGCTGCCGCAGGACGGACGCTCGATCCTGATCTCGAGCGGCGACCTGAAGTTCTGGGTCGTGATCCTGATGGGCCTGCTGATCATCGTCGCGGTGATCTTCCTCGAGCAGGGGCAGCGTCGGATCCCGGTGCAGTACGCGAAGCGGGTCGTCGGCCGCCGGATGACCAGCGGCGGCAGCACCTACATCCCGCTGAAGGTCAACCAGGCGGGCGTGATCCCGATCATCTTCGCGAGCTCGCTGCTGTACTTCCCCACGCTGATCGCCAGCGTCTACCACGCCGAGTGGTTCCAGGACTTCGTGAACAACCACGTCACGAACACGCGCAGCTTCGTCTACATGACGATCTACGGGCTGCTCGTGGTGTTCTTCGCGTACTTCTACACCGCGATCGCGTTCAACCCAGTGGACACGGCCGACAACCTCCGCAAGTACGGCGGGTTCGTCCCCGGCATCCGCCCCGGGCCGCCCACCGCCGACTACCTCTCGTTCGTCCTCACGCGGATCACGCTGCCCGGCTCGCTGTACCTGGCCGCGATCGCGCTGCTGCCCTCGATCGTGTTCGCCTTCTGGGTGATCGCGCAGTTCCCGTTCGGCGGGACGTCGCTGCTCATCACGGTCGGCGTGGCGCTCGAGACGATGAAGCAGCTAGAGTCGCAGCTGATGATGCGTCACTACGAGGGGTTCCTGAAGTAGGAGGCCGCGATGAGGATCGTGTTGCTCGGACCGCCGGGAGCCGGGAAGGGCACCCAGGCCAAACGGCTGGCCGAGCGCTACGGCCTCCCGATCGTCGGGACCGGTGACATCTTCCGCGACCACGTCGCGCGGGGCACCGCCCTCGGCCTGGAGGCCAAGACCTACATGGACACCGGCAGGCTGGTCCCCGACGCGGTCGCCGTGAAGATGGTCCTCGAGCGCCTGGACGCGCCCGACTGCCGCGAGGGGTTCCTCCTGGACGGGTTCCCGAGGACCGTGGCGCAGGCGCAGGCCCTCGAGCGCGCGCTCACCGAGGCCGGTCGCCCGCTCGACGCCGTCCTGAACTTCAAGGTCAGCGACGAGATGGTCGTGAAGCGGCTGACGAACCGCATGGTCTGCGGCGACTGCGGCCGCCCGTACAACCTGGCCTACAAGCCGCCGCGCGTCGAGGGCATCTGCGACGTGTGCGGGGGCAAGCTGCTGCTGCGCTCGGACGACGACGAGCCGACGATCCTGCAGCGCCTCGAGGTCTACCGGCGCCAGACCGAGCCCCTGGTCCTGTACTTCTGGGAGCGCGGCATCCTGCGCGACATCGACTCCGAGGCTCCCGAGCAGGTCGTCTTCGACCGGACGGTCGAGGCGCTCTCCGACCTGTTGGACGCCTACGGGTGATCGTCTACAAGTCGCCCCCCGAGGTCGAGAAGATGCGCCGCGCGGGGCGCATCGTCGCCGCCACGATCGACGCGGTGCTCGCCGCCGTGGCGCCCGGCAGGACCACCGCCGACCTGGACGCCGTCGCCGAGTCCACGATCCGCGACCGAGGCGCGATCCCCTCGTTCCTCGGGTACGGCCGGCCGCCGTTCCCGGCCTCGATCTGCACGTCGCTGAACGACGAGATCGTCCACGGGATCCCCTCGCCGGAACGCGTGCTGAACGAGGGCGACCTGCTCTCGCTGGACTTCGGCGCGATCTCGGAGGGCTTCCACGCCGACTCGGCGGTCACGGTGTTCGTCGGCGAGCCGCCCTCGTCGGAGGCCGAGAAGCTCGTGCGCGTCACCGAGGAGGCGCTGAGCGCCGCGATCGCCCAGATGCGGCCCGGCGGCCACCTCTCGGACATCTCGCACGTCGTCGAGCAGACCGCGCTCGGCGCGGGGTTCGAGGTGGTCCGGGAGTACGTCGGCCACGGGATCGGCCGCAACCTGCACGAGGACCCGCAGATCCCGAACTACGGCTCGCCCGGCCGGGGACCCGAGCTCCGCCCTGGCCTGGTCGTCGCGGTCGAGCCGATGGTGAACATGGGTGGCTGGGAGACCACGCTCCTCGCCGACCACTGGACCGTGGTCACGGCCGACGGTTCGCTCTCGGCGCACTTCGAGCACACGATCGCCGTCACGGAGGACGGCGCCGAGGTGCTGACGTCCCGCACCTGACCTACAGCGTACCCGAGTGGCCTACAGCGCTCGTATCTGGTCCCTCCGGCGTCGCGTGGGGTAGGGTCCCGGGACGACCGATGCGCTGACCGGAGGGATACACGATGTCGAACGAGGGATCCGTCTTCGAGTCCGCTCCGGCGTGGGATCGCCTCCCCGCCTTCACGACCGTCCGCCGGGGGTACGACCCCGCGCAGGTGCTGACCTTCGTCAAGCAGGCGCGGGAGCGGATCGAGGCGCTGGAGACGAGGATCGGGGACCTCGAGGAGGAGCGGGACCGGATCGCCAAGGACCGGGACGTCGCCCTGGAGTCGTGGGACTCCACGAAGAAGGAGCCGTACGACGAGATGGCCGGCCGCCTGGCCGATCTGATGCGCAGCTTCGACTCGGAGGTCGAGAAGCTCCGCGCCGATGCGCAGGCCGAGTCCGAACGGACGCTCTCGGAGGCCCGCGCCGAGGCCGAGCGGATCCTCGAGCACTCGCAGGGCGCGGACGCCGAGGCGCGCGAGCAGGCCGAGGAGATCGTGCGGCAGGCGCGCGAGGAGGCCGAGGGCATCCGTGCCAAGGCGCGGACCGAGGCCGACGAGGTCGAGTCCGAGCTGTTCGCCGTCTACGGCTCGACGATCAACGAGCTCCGGGGGATCCGCGACCACCTGCAGAAGGCCGTGCACGAGGTCGACCTCGTCCTCGAGTCGGCGCCGGAGGAGCGCCTCGTGGTCCTCGACCAACGCGGCGAGCGCCACGACGAGGGAGACCCCGCGCGCCCCGACGCCCCCTCCGAGTTCGGCCGGTAGGCCTTTCGGCCGAGACGCGGACCGACCTTCGGACTAGCCCCGCGCCGAGGAAACCGACCTTCGGACCCTACCCCCTTCCGCCGCAAGCCGGTACCGTCGGCCTCGGAAGGGAAGAACCCTTCCCTCGACCCATGGGAGGGACGATGGCTGTGCAGCAGCCGGGGACGCCCCGACAGGCAGACGACCCGCACACCGAGCCCGCGTTCGAGACGGTGTGGCGGGGGTACGACCCCGACCAGGTCCGCTCCCACCTGCACCTGCTGCAGGGTCGGCTGGAGGAGCTGGGCTCGCGGCTCGACCGCACGCAGCGGATGCTCGAGGAGGCCCAGCGCGAGCGCGATCAGGTCAAGGCAACCGCGAGTCTCGGATCGTACGAAGGGGTGTCGTCGCATGTGGTGGATCTCGTCCGGCTCTTCGACCAGGACGTCGAGAGCCTGCGCCGAGAGGCGGAAGCGGACGCGAACCGCATCGTCGCCGAGGCCAAGGCGGAGGCCGCTCAGGTGCGGTCGCAGGTTCAGGCGGAGGAACGTGAGGTTCGGGCGCGAGCCGAGGACATGCTGCGTTCGGCGCGCGAAGAGACCGAACGCCTCCGACGTGAGCTGGAGCCGGTGCGGGAGACGACGCTGACCCGGATGCGCGAGATGCGCGAGCGGATGGCGACCGCCGTCCGGGAGCTGGACCAGATCCTGGGCGCGGTGCCGGCCGAGGACCGGATCGTCGTGGTCGGCGAGGCCGCCGAGGCCGCCGAGGCCGCGCAGGAGGGCGATCCCACCTCGTCCGTGCCTGGACGCTCGGCCTGACCTGCCCCTATACTGTCGGTCCGCCTCCGGCCGGGGGCGGGTTCGGCTCGTCCGGGGATGTGCCGAGCGTGCTCGTCTGAGGGGTCGACCGGGAGTTGCCGAAGAAGGACGCCATCGAGGTGGAAGGGACGGTCTCCGAGCCGCTCCCCAACGCCATGTTCCGGGTCGAGCTCGAGAACGGGCACAAGGTGCTCGCACACATCTCCGGGAAGATGCGGATGCACTACATCCGGATCCTGCCGGGGGACCGTGTGCTGGTGGAGCTGTCGCCGTACGACCTGTCGCGCGGCAGGATCGTGTACCGGTACAAGTGAGAACGGGCGAAAGAGCAGGGGAACCATGAAGGTGCGGCCGTCGGTGAAGAAGATCTGCGACAAGTGCAAGGTCATCCGCCGGCGCGGCCAGATCCGGGTGATCTGCTCGAATCCGCGGCACAAGCAGCGGCAGGGCTGAGGAAGGAGCGCGAACGTGGCTCGGATCGCAGGCGTCGACCTCCCCCGCGACAAGCGGGTGGACATCGCGCTCCGTTACATCTACGGCATCGGCCCAACGCGGGCCGTCCAGATCGTGACCTCGACCGGCGTCGAGGGCGCCACGCGCGTCCGGGACCTGTCCGAGGACGAGGTCAGCAAGATCCGCGAGTACATCGACCGCGAGTACAAGGTCGAGGGCGACCTGCGGCGCGAGGTCGCCCAGGACATCAAGCGCAAGATCGAGATCGGCTGCTACCAGGGCATCCGGCACCGCCGGAGCCTCCCCGTGCGCGGGCAGCGCACGCACACGAACGCGCGCACCCGCAAGGGCCCGCGCAAGACCGTCGCGGGCAAGAAGAGGGTCGCGAAGAAGTGACGAAGGAGTAGGGGCGCGTAGATGGCGAAGCCGAAGGCCAAGAAGGTCCGCAAGCGGGAGAAGAAGAACGTCGTCCACGGGCAGGCCCACATCAAGTCGACGTTCAACAACACGATCGTCACGATCACCGACCTGCAGGGCAACACGATCAGCTGGGCGAGCGCGGGCAACGTGGGGTTCAAGGGCTCCCGCAAGTCCACCCCGTTCGCCGCGCAGCTCGCGGCCGAGGCCGCGGCGCGCCGCGCCCAGGAGCACGGCCTGCAGAAGGTCGACGTGTTCGTGAAGGGACCGGGCTCGGGTCGCGAGACCGCGATCCGCTCGCTCGCCGCGACCGGCCTGGAGGTCGCGGGCATCCAGGACGTCACGCCGGTGCCGCACAACGGCTGCCGGCCCAGGAAGCGCCGCCGCGTCTAGCGCGACGGTCGGCCCGTTGTCGAGCGGGCCGTGTCGGGACTCCCACCGCGAGGCGGGGGTCCCGGCGTCATCGGCGGGGCAGGAGTGGATGATCCCCCGTCGGAGGAGGAAGCAGTGTTCATCGTCGCAAGACCGCAGATCACCGAGGAGAGCGTCAGCCCGACGCGCTCCCGGTTCGTCATCGAGCCGCTCGAGCCGGGGTTCGGCTACACGATCGGCAACTCGCTCCGTCGCACGCTGCTGTCGTCGATCCCGGGCGGCGCGATCAGCTCGGTCCGGATCGAGGGCGTGCTCCACGAGTTCTCGACGATCCCCAAGGTCACCGAGGACGTGACCGACATCATCCTGAACCTCAAGGAGCTCGTGATCCGCAGCGAGGCCGACGAGCCCGTCACCGTGTACCTCAAGGCCAAGGGCCCGGGGGAGGTGACGGCCGGCGACATCGCGCCGCCGGCGGGGGTCGAGATCCTGAACCCCGAGCTGCACATCGCCACGATCGGCAAGGGCGGCAGCCTCGAGATGGAGATGGTCGTCGAGCGCGGCGTCGGCTACCGGATGGCCGACAAGAACAAGAAGCCGCGCGACCCGATCGGCGTGATCCCCGTGGACTCGATCTTCTCGCCCGTCCGCAAGGTGAGCTACGCGGTCGAGAACACCCGCGTCGAGCAGATGACGGACCGCGACAGGCTGATCCTCGACGTCGAGACCGACGGCTCGGTCGCGCCGCGCGAGGCGTTGGCGAGCGCGGGCGGCACGCTGCTCGAGCTCGTCCAGCTCTTCGGCGACCTGGCCGAGGCGACCTCGATGCAGGTCGGCCCCGCCGAGGACGAGTCGGTCCCGTCCGACTACCAGATCACCGTCGAGGAGCTGAACCTGTCGGTCCGCTCCTACAACTGCCTGAAGCGCGAGGGCATCAACTCGGTCGGCGACCTGGTGATGAAGAGCGAGGCCGAGCTCATGGACATCCGCAACTTCGGCCAGAAGTCGATCGACGAGGTGAAGGCCAAGCTCGAGGAGCTCGGCCAGTCGCTTCGAGAGGAGTAGTCGATGCCACGCCCGAGGAAAGGCCCCCGGCTCGGGTCGAGCCCGGCGCACCAGCGCCTGCTCCTCAACGGCCTGGCCGCCCAGCTCTTCGTCTACGAGAAGATCAACACGACCGAGGCCAAGGCCAAGGCCGTGCGCCCCGTCGCCGAGAAGATGATCACGTTCGCCAAGCGCGGGGATGTCGCCGCGCGGCGCGAGGTGCTGAAGGACATCCCCGACCGGGACGTCGTGCACAAGCTCTTCAGCGAGATCGCGCCCCGGTACGCCGAGCGCAACGGCGGGTACACGCGGATCCTCAAACTCGGGCCTCGGCAGGGGGACGGGGCTCCGATGGCGGTCATCGAGCTGGTCGAGTAGCTCGGACGTGAGGTGGGCGCCGTGAGGTCGGGGTCGGCCCC